>JAQWRY010000017.1 GCA_029243485.1 Candidatus Binatia bacterium
GTTCAGCGCGTACTGCGCCGTCATGAACACCAGCGGAATCGACGCCGCCTCGGCGAAGCTCAGGCAGCTCGGCTTCGCGACCGTGTAGACCGCCGGCGCGACGATGTAGCGTCCGAAGCATCCGGGCGCGATCGCGACGACCTCCTGACCAGCATGAAGGCCCTGCACATCCGAGCCGACCGCCGTGACCACCCCGGCACACTCGCCGCCGAGCGGCGTCGAACCTTCGAACGGGCTCGGCACGACGCCAAGAGCGAGGAGCACGTCTTTGAAATTCAACCCGGCCGCCCGGACCTCGATCTCGACCTCGTCCGGGCCCGGCGCAGGCCGCTCCACTTCACGAAGCACGACGTCGTCGAGGACACCCGGCGCGTCGATCTCGAGTCGGAAGGCGTCCGCTCCCGCCGGCCTCGCGGGCAGCGCCTCCGAAGCGGCAGAGGGCGCCGGTGCCGTGGCGAGCCGATGCACGTACCGTTCGCCGCCGCGGAGCGCGATCTCGTCCTCCCGCGTGTCCGCCAGCAGCTCCTCGATCAGCCCGTCCACGCCATCGTTGGTCGCCGGATCCAGGTCCACGCGCGAGCACCGGAGCTCCGGGTGCTCCAGCCCGACGACCTTCCCCAACCCCCAGACCGGCGCCTGAGCCAACCCGGGAACCGTCTCACCCGCCTCGACCGCCTGCGCACCGCGCGTGATCAGCCAGAGCCGGGGTACGTCGCGCCAGCCGATCTGGCTCAGCGCCTGCACGAGATGCAGGACGCTCTCGCTCCCGCGACGCTGGGCAAGATCCAGGTCCTCGACACTCCCGTCGCAGAAGTGGACGACGCCGCGGCACGCGGGTCGCCCATTCGAAAACGCGTCGCGAAGGAGCTGCTGGTGATCTTCCGGCCGCGTCGGATCGATTCGATAGCCTTCGGTGGTGCGCTCGTACGCCGCCCCGAACTCGACCGGCAGGACATCCTGGCCGCGCTCGATGAGCTGGGCCGCGAGCTGGCGGCGCTGCTCGGAGGCCTCCCCCAACAGGACCCACGTCCCGCGTTCCGGGTCGGCGACTCTCCTTGCCGGCGAGGCTGCGGACCAGTCGAGGCGGTACAGCCAATCTTGCCAGGTCGCCTGGCCAGCCGCTTCGCCGAGCCGTCGAGCGCGCAGACAGCCCACCTCCATCACCGACTCGCCCGCGTCGTCGAGCAGGCGCACTTCCGCGCAGAGTTCGTCGGAGCCACCCGGCTCGCCCTCGATCAATCGGGCATGCGCCCACAACTCGCGCGGCATCGGTTTCGACATCCGCACGTCGATCAGCTCGGCGGGGAGATACGTCGATGCCCCGGAACGGGCGCCCACGAAAGTCGCGGCCATGACCTGGAAGGCCGCATCGAGCAATGCGGGGTGTACGCCGTAGTCGCCGGTGTCGGTGTGGGCGAGCCCGATGCGGCCAAGCGCTTCGCGATCTCCCCGGTGCAGCTGCTTCAGACCGCGGAAGGCGGGTCCATACTCAAGGCCCGTCGCGGCCAGCGCGGCGTAGAACTCGTCGATGTCGGCCACCTCGGAGCAGCTCCGCAGCAGATCTTGCAGGTCCTCGGGCGGCACCGTCTGCGCCCCGGCTTCGTCGAATCGCAACACTCCCTCCGCGTGTCGTTGCCAGGTCTCGCCACCGGCGCCGCGCGTAAAGAACTGGACGTCGAACGTGTCCGGCTGGGTATCGGACGTCGCCGTCAACGCGACCTGCAGCGCGCGCGTGCCGCCCTCGGGCACGAGCACTGGCTGCTCGAGAGAGAGCTTCGCCAGCCGCGGACGCCCCGGGGCGCGTTCGCGCACGGACGCGAGCGCAATCTCAGCGTACGCCGCAGCCGGCAACCATGCCGCACCATCGACCCGGTGATCGCGCAGGTAGTCGTGTTGCGTGCCGCCGAGCTCGACCTCGTAGATACAGCCACCCTTGGCGAGCGCCGAATCGAACCGGCGTCCCAACAACGGATGCCCGACGAGCGAGCCGACGGGAGCATCGGTGGAGCGCGGCGCGTCGAGCCAGTGCCGCTTCCGTTGCCACGGGTAGGTGGGCAGGTCGACGCATCGCCCGCTCCCAATGATCTGATCCCAGGCGACGGCAACCCCGGCGCAATGAAGACCCGCCGCGGCCTCGGCGATCGTCTCGAGATCCGGGCGTCCCCGACGAAGGCACGCAAGGACCACGGGAAGGGAGGCGTCCGAGTCGGAGAGACAATCCGAAATCCCCTGCGCGAGAACCGGGTGGCCGCCCACCTCGAGGAACGCGTCGATGCCGTCCGCGCACAACCGCTTCACCCCATCCTGGAAGCGAACCGGCTCGCGCATGTTGCGGCCCCAGTACGATCCGATGAGGGCTTCGCCCGGAACGGGCTCTCCAGTGATCGTAGAGTAGAACGGCACCCGGGCTGCCGACGGCGCCAGCGCGGAAAGACATCGTTCCAGATCAATCCGATGAGGATCCATCTGCGGGCTGTGGAACGCGTACTCGACGCGGACCCAGCGACTTCCCACGTCGCGCGCCGACAGCGCGTCGACCATCGTCTCGAGAACCGCAGCGTCGCCGGAGAGGACCGTCGAAGCGGGACCGTTGATGGCGGCCACTGCAACCGCTCCCCCTGCGTCGGCGACCAGGGCCCGCGCCTCTGGCTCGGACAGCTCGACGGATACCATCCGACCCTGACCGTGCGCCTTCTGCATCAGACGCCCGCGCTCGCAGACCACACGAATGGCGTCGTCGAGGGACAGCGCCCCGGAGACGTGCGCCGCGGCGATCTCACCGACACTATGCCCGATGACGGCGTCCGGCTCGACGCCCCATTCTCGCCAGTGGGCTGCCAACGCGACCTGGAGAGCGAAGAGCGCAGGCTGACTCACCTCCGTGCGGGCGAGCCGAGAGCGGTCTTCGTCGGCGAACAGCTCCTCGCACACCGACCACCCCGTGTGCACTCCCATCCGTTCGTCGCATCGTTGCAGGGTCTCGGCGAACGCACCGCCGCGGTCAAAGAGCTCCTGTCCCATGCCCGCGCGCTGAGAGCCTTGCCCCGAGAAGACGAACGCCACTTTGCGACGACGCCCCGCGGGCGACTTCCCCTGACGGAGACCCGCACGCCGGCCGCCCGTCGCCAGGCTCTCGAACTGAGATGCCAGATCGCAGGCCGTCGCACCGACGGCCGCCGCTCGCATCGCGTGGTGGGTGCGCCGTTGGGTCGCCGTAAAGCAGACGTTGTACAGATCGGGCAGATCGTCCCCGCTCCGGAGGAACGCGGCCATCTGCGCCGCCGTCGCCTCGAGTCCTTCGGCGCTCGGCGCCGAGATCGGCAGAACGTGCACACCGGAGCTCGGACGTGACTCTTCGGGATCCTTCCGCGCCGGCGCCGGCTCGAGGATCACGTGCGCATTCGTTCCGGAGAACCCGAACGACGAAACTGTCGCGACACGCCGATCGTACCCCTCGGGCCACTCCTCGAGTTCCGTTGGAATCGAGAAGGACGTACCGGCAAGCGAGATGTGCGGGTTCAGGGATTCGTAGTGAACGAGCGGCGGCACTTGAGCCTTGCGCAGACATTGGATCGCCTTGATGAGGCCCGCCATTCCCGCCGCTGCTTCGAGATGTCCGATGTTCGCTTTGACAGAGCCCAGCGCGCAGGAGCGGCCGTCGGGACGAGGAGCGCCGTAGACCGATGCCAACGCTTCGAACTCGATCGGGTCGCCGAGTTCCGTCCCGGTCCCGTGGGTCTCCACGTAGGAGACCTCCGACGGCTCGACACGGGCCTCGTCGAGCGTCCGCAAGAAGAGGTCGCGCTGGGCGAGTAGATTCGGGGCCGTCAGTCCGGCGCTGTGGCCGTCCTGATTGACGCTCGTGCCAAGCAACACGCCGGCGATGGGATCGTCTTGCGCGAGAGCATCGGAAAGACGCTTCAGCACGACCACCCCACAGCCCTCACCCCGCACGAACCCGTTCGCGCGCGCATCAAACGGCTTACACCGGCCGTCTGCGGCGAGGACGCCCCACTGCGACAAGGAAATCGTCATCTCGGGCGCGAGTATGAGATTGACGCCCCCCGCGAGGGCGAGATCACTTTCGCCGCCCCGCAGGCTCTGACACGCGAGGTGCAGGGCAACCAGGGAAGAGGAGCACGCCGTGTCGACGACCACGCTCGGGCCGCGTAGATCGAGAAGATACGAGATCCGACCGGCGAGGATGCTCGGCGTCGTTCCCGAGATCGTGTACGGCTGAATCGAATCGCGATCCGCGAACGAGAGGCGCCCGTAGTCGCTCGTACACACTCCGGTGAACACGCCGACAGGCGATCCCGCGAGACCGTCGTTCGTCTGGCCCGCACGCTCCAGGGCCTCCCACGTCACCTCCAACAAGACCCTCTGCTGCGGGTCCATCGCGCTCGCTTCCCGCGGGGCGATCCCGAAGAAGCCCGCGTCGAAGTGATCGACCTGTTCGAGCAAACCGCTCCAGCGAGAGTTCATTTTGCCCGATACGGTGGGATCGGGATCGTAGAGAGCGTCCGCGGGCCAGCGCGACGCGGGCACCTCGCCGACCGCGTCGCGTCCCTCGGCAATCAGATCCCAATACTTGTCCGGGTCGTCTGCCCCGCCCGGAAACCGACAACCCATTCCGATCACCGCGATCGGCTCGCCGGCCAGGATCTGGGCCGCATTGGAGGAAGACCGGACTTTGCGCGCCAGGAGGGCCCGCTTGATCGTCGAAAGCTCCTTCATGACTGGCTCAGGTCGTTGCCCGCCTCCTCGTCCGAAAGGCTCTCGACGCTTTCGAAGAGGCGTTCGAGATCCGCGTCCAGTTCGTCGACCCCGGCCTCCGACTCCAGGTCGACCACACCGCCGTCTTCGAACGCGGGTTCCGGCGGCGGCGCTTCGACCGCGCCTTCGAGCCCCAGGCGCTGGATGAGATGAGCCGCGAGGGCCGCGACTGTCGGATACGCCCAGACCAGCGTGCTCGACAGTTCGAGGCCGACGAGCGCTTCCAAGCGGTTTCGCAACTCGATCGCCATCAGCGAGTCCAGCCCCAGGTCCTTCAGCGCGCGTCGGCGGTCGATCTCTTCGGGCCGCGTGCGCAGCACCTCGGCGATCTCCACCTGGAGGCGCGACACGAGTTCTTCCTCGCGGGCAGCCGGCGAGTCGATCGCCGCAAGCTCGGCCTCGAAGCCTGCGGCCTCGGCCAGCTGTGAATCTGCTTCGCCGCCCTGGAGCCCACGGAGCAGGGAGGCGCCGCGCGCGCCGGGGTAGAAGTCCAGCCAGCGTTTTAGATCGAACGACATCACCGCAACATGATTCGAGGGCTCGCCGAGAATCCCCCCGAGAGCGCGCACGCCGTCTTCCGGCGACAGGCTCCCGAGGCCGCGTCCCTCCAGGCGCGCCCCCCGACTCGACCGGTCGGCCGCGAGACCGACGTCGGCCCACGGCCCCCACGCGATGCTGCACGCGGGCTTTCCCTGGGCGTGGCGCGCGTGGGCAAGTGCATCCAGGAAGGCGTTCGCAGCGCAGTAGTTGCCCTGCCCCGGCAGGCCGAGCAGGGCGGCCACCGACGAAAACAGAACGAAGAAATCCAGGTCCTGGTCTTCGGTGAGTGCATGCAGATTCCAGGCGCCGCGAACCTTCGGCGCCATGACGCGACGCAGCGGCTCCAGCTCGAGAGTGCGCAGAACCCCGTCTTCCAGGATGCCCGCCGCATGGACCACGCCCCGCAAGGGTGGAAGCTCCGGCGCCGCTTCGGCCAGCATCGAGGCGAGCTCCTCTCGGCTCGAGACGTCGGCCCGGCCGACCCGGATCGTCGCTCCGCGGACACGCAGATCCCTGAGAGTCGCGGCGGCTTCCTCCGACGGCTCCCGGCGACCGACCAGAAGAAGCGAACGCGCCCCCTGCTCGACCATCCACCGAGCCACCTTCAGCCCAAGTCCGCCGAGCCCACCGCTGATGAGGTAGGTCGCGTCGGGAACCAGCGCCGACGGGAGAGCTCGAGGGAACATCTTCTGCTCGCGCCCGCCAGCAGTGACGACGACCTTTCCCACGTGCTTTGCCTGCGCGAGCATTCCGAACGCGTCTCTCGCCTGCTGGAATGCGAAGGCCTGCGTTTGCAGGGGCTCGACGCCCCCCGTTCGAGCCAGATCCAGGACCTCGGTGAGGAGCCCAGCGAAGAGGTCCGGGCGCTCGCCGCGCATGCGCCACAAGTCGATCGCAAAGTACGCGAGGTTCTTCTCGAACGGCCTCAGATGCAGGGCACGGTTCGAGAGGATGTCGCGCACGCCGATCTCGAGAAAGCGCCCGTGCGGGCGAAGGACCGCAAGACTCTTGGTCGCCGCCGTTCCGGAGAGCGAATTCAGGACGACGTCCACGCCTTCGCCGCCGGTCGTCTCGAGGATCCGACCGGCGAAGTCCAGGCTGCGTGAATCCATGACGTGCCCGACACCCTGATCGCGCAGCAGTGCGCGCTTCGACTCGCTACCGGCGGTGGCGAACACCTCCGCCCCCTTCGCCTGCGCGATCTGAATCGCCGCCTGCCCTACGCCGCCCGCACCCGCGTGGATCAACACCCGCTCCCCCCGACGCAGGTTCCCGAGTCGGTTCAGCGCGTAGTGTGCCGTCATGAACACGAGCGGGAATCCCGCCGCCTGCTCGTAACTCATGCCGGCCGGCTTGGGGGCGACGAAGCACGACGGTGCCACCACGAAGCGGCTGAGACCGTGCGGCGCGACGCCGACGACGTCGTCTCCCACCGCGAGCCCGGACACGTCTGCCCCCACCGCCGTCACGACGCCCGCGCACTCGAGCCCGAGAGGAACCGAGTCGTCCTGGAGCCCGGGGATCGCGCCGAGAGCCATGAGGACATCCTTGAAGTTGAGGCCCGACGCCCGAACTTCGATCTCGACCTCGTCCGCCTCGGGATCGACGCGGGGCACTTCGCGCACCACCAGGCTGTCCAGCCGACCGGGCACGTCGATCTCCAGACGATAGGCCCGATCACCAGCGACCAGCTCTTCCCGAGACTCGCGGTCGGCAGCCGATCCCGGGGTCTGCGGAAGGAGACGATGCGCCAACCGACATCCCGCGCGAAACGCGACTTCATCTTCGAGATCCGGCTCGAGGAGCTCCTCCACCAGGCCGTCGACCGCGGCGACGGGAGATCCAGGATCCAGATCGATGCGACGGCAGCGCAGCTCCGGGTGCTCGACGGCGATCGTCCGTCCCAGGCCCCAGAGCGGAGACTGAGCGAGTGCGACTGGAGCCTCGCCCGGCACGACCGCCTGCGCTCCGCGCGTGACGATCGTAAGAGCTGGAGCGGCGTCGGGTTCTTCCGGGATCAACGCTTGTACGAGGCGGAGAACGCTTTCGGTGCCATACCGCTGAGCTTCGACGAGGTCATCAACATTCGCGTCGGTCGCGCCGGGTTCGTCGAGGCTGAAGAGATGAACGACCCGAAGCGGGGCCGCGTCGTCGAGGCCGCGCGCCTCCTTCGCCAGCGCGCGGAGCCCAATCCCATCCAAGGGCGGCGTCTCAAAGGCGAGCGGGCCCACGCGTCGATGGGCATCCCCTACCGTCGCGAGCAGACACGCGTGCCCTCGAGCTCGAAGGCGTTCCGCGAGCGCGGCGGAAACCCCGGTCGAATCCCCCAGTAAGAGCCAGGTAAAACGGTCGTCGACGCCAGATGCCGCGGCGGCAAGCGCCGTCTCCTGCCACACGGGGGCATAGTGCGTCTCGGCGGCCGTGTCTGGCGTGAGCTGCCGGAAGGCCAGTCCGGACACCTCGATCAGCACGTCGCCCGAGGCACTCGTCGCGACGAGGTCGCCTGACCCTTCGGGCCCGCCGGAGCACCGCGCGTGGCACGTCGCCGGCAGGCGCGTTCGGTCGTAGCTGCGAAGCCGGCCGATGCGCACGGGAACCGCGGTCCCCTTGCCGGGCCAACCCGCTAGAACCGCCTGGAAGCACGAATCGAGGAGAGCCGGGTGTATCGCGTACGCCTCGTCGCCGGGGCGCGCTGGCTCGAGGTCGGCGCAGACGAAACCCTCGCCCCGCTCGATGGCTCGTATCCGTTGGAACGCCGGCCCGTGGAGGATTCCTCGCTCCCGCAGCGCCTCGTAGTGTCGCTCGGCCGAACGGGGCTCCGGCGACGTGCGACGGCCATCCATCTCCGCACCAGCATCACCCGTGCGGGCCGAGTCGACCCGCACGCGGGTCGTCGCATGAAGAATCGGAGCGGCATCGGCCACGTCATCCTTTTCGCGCGACAGGAACCGGAGCGAGGCCCAACCGTCTGTCTCCTCCGAAAGAGCGAGCTGCAGGACACGCGCCCCGTCCGCGGGAACGATCAGCGCCTCGCAGAACACGAAGTCCGCGAGCTCGAGCGTGCCTTCTCCCAGGGCCTCGTGGCCCGCGGAAAGCGCCATTTCGACGTACGCCGCTCCGGGAAGAACCACTGCGTCCCCGACGCGGTGGTCGGCCAGCCACGGGAAGGCCGCCTGATAGAGATCGACCTCCCAGTACTGCGTGGATCCTTCGAGGTCCGCCCGTAGATGTCTCCTCAAGAGCGGGTCCGCCGCGACGGAGGTGCCGTCACGCACGACGGTCCGCTGCGTCTCGATCGTGCTCCGGTCGGCGGAACCCTCCTCCAGCCAGAACGAGCGCCGTTGCCACGGGTACGTCGGCAGACGCACGCTTCGCGCATCCGATGAGACGAGCGTCGACCACGTGGGCATCCGCCCGGCGGTGTAGAGCTGACCGACCGTCTCGAGGAAGGCCCGACGACAGCCGCCTTCGCGATGGAGTGACCCCATCGAGACGCCACCGCCGGACGCACGGCGGAGGCCCTCACCGATCGCAGGTGTGAGCACCGGATGCGGGCTGAGCTCCACGAACAGGCGATGGCCGTCTTCGAGCAGCCGCTCGATGCCCGGCCAGAACAAAACCGGGCGTCTCAGGTTCTGCGCCCAGTATTCACCATCCATCTCGGGACCCCGGAGCCACTCCCCCGTGGCCGTGGACAGCATCGGCACCGACCCGGCGCGGGGCTCGAGGGAGCGAAGCTGCTCGCGAAGCGTAGGCAGCAGCGGGTCCATCTGCGGACCGTGAGACGCGTAGTCCACCTTGATCCGACGCGCGAAGACGTCGTGCGCGGAAAACGCGGCGACGAGAACGTCGATGGCACCGGCATCGCCCGAGAGAATGCACGAGGTGGGACCACTCACTGCAGCGAGGCCGACACGGCTCTTCAAGGGTTCGATGTATTCCTGCACCTCTTCCCGACTCAGCTCGACCACAGCCATCGCCCCGGTTCCGCCGGTAGCTTTGACGAGTCGGCTTCGCCGACACACCACGCGGCACGCGTCCTCCAACCCGAGCGCGCCGGCGGCGTAGGCGGCCGCGATCTCACCCATGCTGTGGCCGATGACCGCGTCGGGCCGAATTCCGATCGAGGACCAGAGGTCCGACAGCGCGACTTGAAGCGAGAAGATCGCCGGCTGGATGACGTCGACCGCTTCCAGCCGCTCGGCCGCATCCGCGCCGTAGAGGCTCTCGGTGAGCGACCAGCCTACGTCCGACCGGATCACCTCTTCGCAGCGGAGCAGCGCCTCGCGGAACGCCGGCTCGCGGTCGAACAGGTCACGGCCCATGCCCGGCCACTGGGACCCCTGCCCCGAGAAGGCGAACACGAGCTTCGAGCCGTCGCCGAGATCGGAGGGCGTGACGGACGCGGCCGGGTGCGAACCCGTGGAGCCGAACTCCGCGAGGATCTCGCGCACCTCTTCGGCTGAACTCCCCACTGCGGCAAGGCGTTCCGGCAGATGGGGGCGCCGAGCGGCGGTGTAGCAGACGTCGTCGATCGCCTGTGGCTCGCACTCGAGATGGGTCGCCATCTCAGTCGCGCGCTGCCTCAAAGCCGCCGTAGTCTTCGCGGAGAGAACGAGCAGTGAATCGCGGTCCTGCGCGACGTCGACGGATTCGGGCCCGAGGTCGGGCGCCTCTTCGAGGACGACGTGGACATTGGAACCCGTGATGCCGAACGAGCTCACGCCCGCGAGTCGACGGCCGCGGCCGCGAGGCCAGGGCCGCAGCGTGCGGGGGATCTCGAGCGCCAGGTCCTCCCAGGGGATCTTCGGATTGGGTGCCTCCACATGGAGGCTCGGAGGGATCTGCCGGTGCTTCAGACTGAGCGCGACCTTCACCAGGCCGGCCATTCCGGCCGCGGCCTCGCAGTGGCCGATGTTCGTCTTCACCGAGCCGACCAGGCACCGCTCGCCGTCCGGTCGCCCTTCGCGAAGCACCGTGCCGATGGCCTCAAGCTCGATCGGGTCCCCGGCGTTGGTCCCGGTCCCGTGTGCCTCCAGGTACTGGACGTCTCCAGGCGCAACGCCGGCGCGACCATACGCATCGCGGAGCAGAGCCGACTGAGAATCGGTGCTCGGGGTCATCAAGCTCCGGGACGTCCGGCCGTTGTTGTTCGTCGCCGAGGCGCGAACGCTCGCGTAGACGCGATCGCCGTCTGCGAGCGCCTTCGCGAGGGGCTTTAACACGACGACGGCGGCTCCATCGCTACGCGTAAAGCCGTCGGCGCGCGAGTCGCCGAACTTGCACCTGCCGTCGAGCGCGAGCATATTCGCCTGAGAGAAGCCGACCCCCGGCTCGGGAGAGAGAATGAAGTTCGCGCCTCCCACGAGCGCCTGCTCACTCTCTCCGTTCCAGATGCTCTGGCAGGCGAGGTGGACGGCGAGAAGCGAGGACGAGCAGGCGGTGTCGACTGTGAAGCTTGGGCCGCGGAGATCCAGCGTGTACGAGATGCGGCCCGACGCCGCGCTCCCATAGTTTCCAGTGTGGGTGTAGAGATTCACTCGCGACGCGTCGCGGTAGGACAGGGCCTCGTAGTCCTGGTTGTAGAGTCCAACGAAGACGCCCGTTCGACTGCCGGCCAGTGCCTCTGGCGCGGCGCCGGCGTCCTCCAGCGCTTCCCAAGCCACCTCGAGGAGCCAACGCTGCTGCGGATCGAGCGCTTCAGCTTCGCGCGGCGCAATGCCGAAGAAGTCGGCGTCGAAGTCCGCCGGGTTTCGGATGAATCCCCCCCAGCGGTTGGACAAGCGCCCGGGCGTTGCCGGCTGCTCGCTGTACCACCGATCGACGTCGAAGCGGTCCGGCGGAACCTCCTCGATGGCATCGACTCCATCTTCCAGAACTCGCCAGAAGTCCTCGAGTCCATCGACCGCGGCGAAGCGGCAACCGATTCCGACGATGGCAATTGGCGTGTGACGATCCCTGTCCATGCGACTGCGACTCCGTCCTGGTCTCGAGCGTGGTGATCTCGTGACGCGCAATCTCCCGTGCAGGATGCATGCCGCTTTCCTCCGGGCGCGCCGGCGGCTTCGGCTCGATCGGCCGACCGCCTTCGCCCGCGGCCAACGGGGAAGCGCCGATCACCCGCAGCCACTCTCGCCCATGGTGCGACCACGACCGGCGATCGCGGGTTCACCACATCCGGCACCTGGTCACCCATTCCGGCGATAGGCCACGGAGGTGGCCAGGTTTCGCGGCGGGTCGCCAGAATCGGCGCAGCAACCGGCCCGCCTCTTGCATTGGAAAGCACTCGTGGTGGGGGTGGCAGAGGTAGCGTCCGTCGCGGAGGAATCGGCTCCGGAGGCGCTCGGGAATCGCGAGGTCTTGATCTGGCACGTGCGCCCGTCCGAGGTGCGAGCGCCTGAGCTCGTAGACCGGTACCAACGCATCCTCAGTGCGGAAGAATGCGAACGAGGCAACCGGTTCCAGTTCGATCGCGACAGACACTCGTATCTCGTCACACGCGTGCTCGTTCGAACGGTGCTGTCGCACTACACCGGCGTCGACCCAACCGCGTGGGGCTTCGAGAAGAACTCCTACGGCCGTCCGTCGATCGCCTACCCACCGAGCGCGCGGCGCCTGCGCTTCAACCTGTCGCATACGACCGATCTGATCGCGTGCTGTGTCGCTCGACAGCGTGAGATCGGCGTGGACGTCGAGAGCCTCGAGCGCACCAACGTGCGCATCGAGCTGGCGGACCGCTTCTTCTCACCGGCCGAGGCGGCGGACCTGCGGTCTCGGCCCGCCTGGCGCACGAGGTTCTTCGAGTACTGGACGCTGAAGGAAGCCTACATCAAGGCACGCGGGATGGGGCTTTCGCTTCCCATCGAGAAGTTCACGCTCGATCTCCGGGAACCGCGAGACATCCGGATCGCCTTTGCCCCACCGCTGCGAGACCGACCCGAGACCTTGCGCTTCCAGCTCTTCGACCACCTGCCGGGCTACATGATGGCGCTGGCGTTCCGGATCGCCCGTGAAGAGCGGGTCCTGGTCCGGGTCGGGCCTACGGTTCCCCCGTCGTTTGGCGAGGCCCCGGTTTCGCAAATCCACGAGTACATTCGACCGACTGCCGTGGGTTCGGTCGTGATCGTTCCGGAGGGTCCGCGAGTTTTTTCCGACGACGAAGAGTGGGGCGCATTCCCGCCGCTCCCACCCAAGAGCTGAGGTGCCGGGAAGCCCATGTCGGCCGGCGCGAATCAACGATCGAGGAGGCGCCCCCACCCCTCGAAATGGCCTCCTCAGTGCCCCCATGCTGAACACACTGGTCGGCGAAAGCCCTGCCATCCGGCGACTCCGCTACGAGCTCGATGCCATCGCCCCGACGGAGTCATCGGTGTTGATCACAGGCGAGACCGGAACCGGCAAGGGATTGGTCGCACGACTGATCCACCGTGCGTCCCGCCGGGCACAAGGGCCGTTCGTGCATGTGGATTGCGCCTCGCTGGCCGAGAGCGTGATCGAGAGCGAACTCTTCGGACACGAGCGCGGGGCGTTCACCGGAGCGCGCGATGATCTTCGCACGGGGAGACCGGCTTCAAGCAGACCTCGGCAACCTGAGCGACCTTTCCGAGGAGGATCCTGTTCCGTCGTTCCACGCCGAACCGCCGGACGGCGCTTCCCCTTTTTGAGTCGACGTGCCGCACGGGACACGACGCGACGACTAACGTAGTCGCGACGCGCGGACGACGGAACAGGGACGCTCGACCGGCTGGCTCGCGGCGGCTTCTGTCGCGGGCAGAGCGATCGGGCCAATGAAGTGCTCGTGGCGGTACAACTGACGGGAGAGACGCTCAGCCAGCTGCTTGGCGAGATCCGGATCGAGGATGACCCGAACCCACCCTTCGTCGGATGTGGCCGTTTCGAACTCCATGCAGAAACGAAACCCGACGGTCGTCACACGGGCATCGTTGGCGCTTCGCGCGGAACTCGTTCCGGCCCCTTCGACGCCGGGTTCAACGGCTCCTTCGTCCGCTGCGACATTCTGCGAACATCCATGTGGTTCCACGATTGCAACCTCTCCCCGGGAATATCCCGGATTCTCGCAGCCCGGCATGGCGGCGATGGACCTCATCGCCACGACGGTGCAAGCACCGTTCCGCAGAATCGACGTCGTCGTCGATGCTGTGTGCGCGGCGGATGCCGTCTCTCACGGCGCAACGAGCCGCCACTCCTGGCCAATGGCGAGCCGAAACCGGCCACTTCGGCCGATCGGCGAGCACGCCCGGCGCGCCACCAAGACGCGTAGAGCCGGGGCACACGAATTGCAGTCCATGACTTGCAGAGTGAGCACCTGATCTCTGTGGCCGATCCCGAAAGTACCGGAGCACGAAACGCACTCCCGCTGTCGGCGCTGTCTCCGGGGCCCCACTGGCGAGACCAACGCGAGAGGCGACGGCAGAGAGACCGAACTCGCCCTCTGATCGCGACCGTCGGAGCCGGAACGATCGGAACCGGCGTCGCCCAGGCCCTCGCGGCCTGCGATTACCGGGTTCTCCTCCTGGATCACTCCGAGATCCAGCTGGGTCGCGCCCTTCGCAATATTCGCCGGGGCATTCGAGCCCAGAGACTGGTGGGCGGCGCCCACCCGGTACCGGATCCCGACGAAGTCCTTCGCCGAATCGACCCCACGACGGATCCCGATCAACTGGTCCGTACCCATATCGTGATCGAGAACGTCACGGAGAACTGGACCATCAAGGAAGCGCTCTACCGCGACATGGCGAAGATCACGGATCCGCAGACGGTCTTCTGCGCCAATACGTCGACGATCCCGATCACACAGATCGCTTCGGCGACGGAATACCCCGACCGTGTCATCGGAATGCACTTCATGAACCCGGTGCCGATCATGCCGGCGGTCGAGCTCATTCGGGGGCACCATACCTCCGAGAGAACGATCCGCACCGCTCGACGGCTCGTGGCCGGGCTCGGCAAGCACGCAATCCTGGTGGAGGACTCTCCCGGCTTCGTGACCAATCGCGTGATGATGCTGGTGATCAACGAGGCGATCTTCATTCTGCAGGATCGCGTCGCGGAGACGCCGCAGGATGTCGATCGGCTTCTCAAGACCTGCCTCGGCCGCAAGATGGGACCGCTGGAAACCGCGGACCTGATCGGCCTCGACACCGTGCTCTTCTCCATGGAAGAGCTGTACCGCAGGTTCAGCGACTCCAAGTACCGGCCCTGCCCACTTCTCCGGAAGATGGTGTCCGCCGGAATCCTGGGTCGCAAGTCGGGCCACGGCTTCTACCGCTACCATCAAGTCGCCGCGTAGCGCCGGGACGGCAATTCGCCGATTCTGCCGTCCGGCTCGCCGAATGTGGCAGCCGCAGCTCACCGCGCCGCCGGCGCCACCGTCGAACCCGGCTGGCCTGAATCCTGCAGTTCCCCAGCACCGTGGAACAGCCGAGACACAAAGAGCTAGAGCAGGGATTCGAGCAGTTCGCCTCGACCCATGTCGCGCCGCACGCGGCCCAGTGCGACCGCGAGGAACGCATTCCGGACTCCATCATCGAGCAGCTCGGCGACGCCGGCTATCTCGGCATAGGAATCCCGACGAAGTGGGGGGGCGGGGGTGCGGACTCGGTCACGTTCGGCCTGCTGAATCGGCAGATTGCACGCGCGAGTGCTTCCGTGCACGGGGTCATCAACGTGCACCACATGGCCACGGCACCGATCGCCCGGTGGGGCAGCTCCTCGATGCGAGAAACGTGGCTTCCCCGTCTCGTGCGCGGTGAGCTCGTCGCGGCGTTCGCGGCGACCGAGCCCGAGGTCGGGAGCGACGCGGCGGCCATCCGAACCACGGCCAGGCCCGACGGCGATCACTTCGTTCTGAACGGCACGAAGAAGTGGATCACGCTCGGACAGCGGGCCGACGTGTTCGTGATCCTCGCCCGGTGTGACGAAGGTCCGACCGCCTTTCTCGTCGAACGGGATACTCCGGGCGTCGAGATCACACCGATCCGGGGAATCCTCGGCTGCCGCGGGTACATGCTGGCCGAGATCCGGTTCGATCAATGCCGCATTCCCGGCGACAACATCGTCGGACGCCTTGGTCTCGGACTGACCCACGTGTTCTCGGTCGGCCTCGACATCGGCCGATACGGTCTCGCATGGGGCTGCACCGGCGTTCTCGACGCATGCCTCGACGCCTCGCTCCACCACACGCGCCGCCGGCAGCAGTTCGGAGTCGCGATCCGTGAACATCAGCTCGTGCAGCAGATGATCACGCGCATGGTCACGAAGACCCGCGCTGCCGAACTCCTGTGCACCCACGCCGGCAAACTCCGGGACCAGCGCGCTCCATCCGCGATCGCAGAGACGTCGCTCGCGAAATACTACGCGTCGGTCTCTCTCGGAGAGGTCGCGGCCGACGCGGTTCAACTCCACGGTGCGGCGGGATGCAGCGCCGAGCAGCCGGTTCAACGCTACATGCGTGACGCAAAAATCATGGAGATCATCGAAGGCACGACGCAGATCCAGGAACTCGCGATCGCACGCTACGCGTATCAGGATCTCGATCGCGCCGAACCCCTCTCGGCGGAAGCCGACTGCGACAAGGCCGCGTGAGAAGAGCCATGGCGACCGCACCTCGTTTGAAGTCAAGAAGCAAAGTCCTCTTCGAGAGCGCCGGAGCCGGCGTCTACTCCGGCGACATCGATGCCGCCCTCGCCGCGACGAGCGACGTCTACCACCTGGCGGACGGGCTGGTCGGTCTGCGCGGTACGACCCTCGCGGTCTATCGCTTCTTCGAGCGGGAGTTCTTGAACATCGCGCGACGCTACGGGGCGGAGGAGAACCTCTATCCATCGATGCTGCCGGTCAGCATGCTGGAGGAAGTCAACTACTTTTCGAACTTCCCCCAGCACGTGACCCTCTGCTCCCATTTCCCCGACGAAGTCCCGTTCCTCGGATCCGTCGCGGCCGCCGCCTCCGAGCAACAGGGTCGACTCCCCGACCAGTACCGACAGCAACTCGCGCCGCCCGACCATGTTCTCCAGCCGGCCGTCTGCTTGCCCTGCTACCGCCAGCACCGGGACCGGGTGCTCCCACCTGGAAGCTCCCTCGCGGTCACGATGCAGAACCACGTCTACCGCTACGAATCGACCAACTTCCGGTCACTCTCGCGGCTGTGGGACTTCGATGTCCGCGACATCGTGTTCTTCGGATCCCTCGAATCCTTGTCGACGTTCCGGATGGAGCTCATGGAGCTCTCCATCGAGCTGTGCCGCGAGTTGGGGCTCGCCGCCCAGATCGAACTGGCAAGCGATCCTTTCTTCACGACGGTGGTTGGCAAGGACGTGTACCAGCGACTCACGGAGGTGAAATACGAGCTCGGAGTGGAGCTGCCCCAACGCGGCGAGCGCCTGGCGGTCTCCTCCTTCAACCTCCACCGCGACTTCTACACCAAGGTCTACGACATTCGATTCGAAGGCGGAGAAGTCGCCGAAAGCGCCTGTATTGGCTTCGGCCTCCATAGATGGACATATGCATTCCTGGCACAACTGGGGCTCGAACCGGCGCAGTGGCCGAGACGGGTCCAGACTTCGATCGAGACGGGAGATCAAAATTGAGGAGCCCAGAGAACGTCCGAGGAGCCGAAGCCTTCTTCACCGCCGTCCTCGCGTGGCCACGAGTGATCATCGCTCTAAGCCTCTTGCTGTTGATCGTCAGCGCGGCGTTCTTGCCGAGCCTCCGCGAGGACATGCGCGACCAGGCGTTCATGCCTGCCGACGACCCGATGGTCGCCTTCTCGGAGCAGAACGCCAAGCGCTTCGGATTCGCCGACGCGATCGCGATCGCGGTGATCGACAACTCGCCGACCGGCGTTTTCAATCCCGAAACGCTGACTCTGGTCGACTGGCTCACCCGCGATCTCAAGACGGTGGAGGGGATCGACCCCCAGAGCGTGGCAAGCCTCTCCACGGAATCTGCAATCACGAGCACAGACGAAGGCATGTTCATCGAGCCCTTCTTCAGGACCGTACCCGACACAGCTCCCGAGGCGGAGGCGGTACGCACCATGGTCATGGACTCGACGCTCCATCTCGGAACGCTCGTCACCGCGGATGGGACCGGGACCCTGGTCCTGGGCGAACTCCTGGATCCCAAGTTCGGCTCCCAGGCCTATAAGGATGTTCTGCGACGCATCGAAGATGCGCCCAAGACCGACCAGGAGATCCATGTGGCCGGCGAGGGCGCGTCCGCGGGCTATCTCGCGGAGTACGTCGACGCGGACGCCATGAGACTCAACCCGGCAGCCTTTCTGATGCTCCTTGTCGTGCTCTCGGCCTGCTACCGCAGTGTGCGCGGCACGCTCATCCCGCTCTTCGTCGCCCTGGGCTCGACAATCGTCGCGATCGGCATCATGGCCGCAGCGGATGTTCCCTTCTACGTGATCACGAGCGGGCTCACGGTGATTCTGATCGCAATCAGCGTCGCCGACTGTGTCCACATTCTGGGCCAGCACTACGAGGAACAAACCCTCGACCCAGAGGCGCCGCTCCTCGCGGTAACTGCGCGTGCCATGGCCAACATCTACTCCCCGGTCCTGGTGACCTCGCTCACCTCCGCCGTCGGATTCCTGGGGCTCAGCGCTGCTGCGTTCATGCCACCCATGGTGGCCCTCGGTCGGTTCGCCGCGGTGGGCGTCATGGCAGCTCTGGTCTTGTCCCTCTTCACCGTTCCGGCGATCCTCGTGATTCTGCCCAAACGCGGAAGCCGCGCCTTCGAACATGGGATCGGCCCCGACGGCCGCCCGCGCGTCGATGCCGTCGGCAATGCGGTGGCCGCCGTCGGCGGAGCGGCGGCCCGTCATCCATGGGCCGTCATCCTCGGCACGGTGGTGGTGTTGATCGCGGGAACCATCAGCATCTCCCGGATCCAGCTGGAGGACGAACGCATCCTGATGTTCGAGCCCTCCGCGCCGATCCGAATCGCCGATCAAGCCATCAATGAGCGATTCGCCGGAACCTACTTCGTCGACGTGATCGTCGAGACGACGGAGGAGGAGGGCCTGTTCCTCCCCGAGAATCTCCGTCGCATCGAGCGTCTTCAGGCATTCCTCGCAGCGCTGCCCCGCGTCGGCGGAGCCACGTCTATCGTGGATCACATCAAACAGATGAACCGCTCGGTGAACGAGGGACGCGAAGATGCATACGTTCTCCCCGACAACGCCGACGTAATCGCGCAGTACATGCTGCTCTACTCGGCGAGCGTGGACCCCAGCCGGCAAGCGGAACTCTCGACGATCGACTACCGGGCGACTCCCGTTCGCGCGATGCTCGATCGGGGTCGCATGTCCGACTTCAGCATCGTCACCAACGCCACCCAGGAGTTCATCCGTGACGAGTTCAATGCTCCCGGGATCACCGCACGACTGTCGGGGCCCGGCGCCATCGAATCCAGTCGGGCCGAAGCGATGCGCACCGGCAGTCTTCGAGGCCTCGCTACCTGCTTCTTGACGGTCTGGATCGTCACCCTAATCTGCTTTCGCTCTCTCGCAGCGAGCCTCCTCACGATGGTCCCGGTCGCCAGCGCCGTGTTCATCACCTACGCCGTGATGGGCGCGTTCGGTATCTGGCTGAGCGCTCCGACCGTGATGACGGCGGCGCTCGCCATCGGACTCGCCGTCGACCCTGCCGTCCACACCGTAGGACAGCTGAACGCTCTGGTTCACCGGGATGGGTTGTCCCTGGAGGAGGCGCTACCGGTGCTGTTCCGCTCCACCGGGCGTGCACTATTCTTCGACGTCCTGGCGATCTCGCTCTGCTTCGGCGTGCTCATGCTGAGCGCTCTGTTCGGACTGCGCGAGTTCGGGTTCCTGCTCGTCGTCTGCGTGACGACGAGCTTCATCGCCACGATCGGCCTGCTACCGGCGCTCTTCATCCTCGTCCGGCCACGCTTCCTGACCGCGAACAAGACCTCGCCATCGCTCCACGTCGCCACGCAGGTGATGGTACTTCTGTCGGTGGCCATTCCTCTCGCGGCCTTT
Source organism: Candidatus Binatia bacterium (assembly GCA_029243485.1). Taxonomy (NCBI): domain Bacteria; phylum Candidatus Binatota; class Binatia (SeqCode); species Binatia bacterium. Next base: position 19,346 of record JAQWRY010000017.1, read on the forward strand.
GCCTCGCCGGCCTTCGCCGACGCCGGCCCTACCGCCGAAACGATCGTCAAGCAGGTGAACGACCGCGACCCGAGCCAACAACACTCCCAAGAGATCACGATCGAGCTCATCGACCCGTCGGATGTCCGGCGGGTGCGCGAAACGCGCCTTTTGCAAAAGAAGGCGGACGGCGTCACCCGAACCGCCATCTATTTCACCGGGCCAAGGAGCCTCCGGGGCACCGGGTTCCTGACGTACGACTATAAGGAAGAGGGTCGCGACGACGACCAATGGCTGTACCTCCCAGCTCTGCGAAAGGTCCGCCGGCTCTCGAGCTCGGACCGGGGAGACTCCTTCCTTGGCACCGACATGACCTACGAGGACATGAAGCTCAGCAACAAACTCAGCACCCAGGACTACACCTGGACGCGGCTCGGCGACGAAGACGTCGCCGGCGCGCCCCACCATGTCATCGAAGGGAAAGCGATCAACGAGGACGTGGCGGAAGAAATCGGATACAGCCGCATGCGCGTCTGGGTGGACCCCGGGACCTGGATCCCGCGCGTCGCCGAGATGTGGGACGTCGCGGGAAACCCGCTGAAGCGGGTCGAGGTGTCCGAGACACGCGAGATCGACGGGATCTGGACGCCCCACCGCATCGAAGTTGTAAATCATAAGAATGACCACCGGACGGTTCTGAGCGTGAAGAAGGTCGACTACGCAACCGAGGTCGACGCCTCACTCCTGACGCAGAACGCACTACGGCGAGGGCCGTGATCGTGAGGCACGCACAGTGGCCCGGCTCCTCATTTTTCGCCCTCTTTCTAATTCTGTCCTGCACCGGCACGGCGCGGGCAGGCGAAGAGGACATCGAGGAGAACGGAGCGACCAGCGCCGCATGGCTGGACCGTCTCACCCTGGGTGCCGTCGTCCGATTGGAATGGGCCGGCGACATCTTCGACGGCGGGCGAAGCCAGAAACTGCCCCTCACCATCCGACCGGTAGCGGAATTCGAGATCACGGACGACCTCCTGTTCGTCGGAATCGCGCGCGTTCAGGCGGACGCCTTCACCCGTCTCACCGATGGGGTTCCCACGCAGCCCGAGATCTCTCCCCCCGATCAGCGCTTCTACGGAGCGAATGGGCACCTGAGCTTCGAATTGCGCGAGTTCTACCTGCAGTGGCTCGTCGGGTCAGCGGTGATCACGGCTGGCAAGCAACAGACGGTCTGGGGCACCGCAGATGTCCTCAAGGTCCTCGACGTCGTCAACCCGCAGACTTTTCGCGAGTTCATCCTCGAGGACTTCAACGAATCGCGGATCCCGCTCTGGTCGATCAACCTCGAATATCAGGTCGGCGACGTCACGGCCGAGATCGTCTGGGTCCTCGACCAGACCTACGACGAGCTGCCGCAGGAGGGTTGGCTCTACGAGTTCACGTCGAGGAAGCTCCGGCCACAAACGCCCCCCGGGATTCAGGAGGTCATCCTGGACCCCGTCCGGCCGAGCACGATCGTCGCGGACTCCGACGTCGGACTGCGCCTCCTCACGTTCGCCTACGGGTGGGACCTAGGTCTGTACTACCTCTATCACTACGACAACCAGCCGGCCTACTTCGGAGAGGTCTCGATCACAGACGGCGGCGCGACGGTCCTCACGGTGACGCCCCGCTACGAGCGCTCGCATCTTTTGGGGGCGAGCTTCGCGAACGCCTTCGGCGATCTGACCCTACGGGGTGAAGTGGGCTACAACTTCGATAAATTTCTGCTCAATACCGAAACCACGGATGACTTGACCGTTCCGCCCGCTCGCTCCGACGAGCTCGGCTACGTCCTCGGGTTCGACTGGGTCGGGATCCAGGACTCGTTTCTGAGCGCGCAGATCTTCCAGAGTTGGGTGACACGCTACCAACCGGGCGTCGCTCGCGACGAGCTGGAGACCTTCATCTCGTTCCTGGCCCAGTACCGTCTGATGCGCGACACGCTGCTCCTCGAAGCCGTGTGGGTCACGAACACGAACGTCGCCGACGGCCTCACGCGATTCCGGACCACGTACGACGTGCGCGACGAGCTCGGCGTGTGGGTCGGGCTCGATTGGTTCTACGGCAGCCGCGAGGGTCTGTTCGGACAATTCGATAACAACAGCCGGGTACTCGTCGGCGCCGAGTGGCGGCTCTGAGCGCCGAAGGAGGAAGAAGCGACATGTCTACACGGGTTCGACTGAGTTTTCTCATCCTGGTGCTCACCCCGAGCGTCGCTTTCGCCGAAGCCGCTCCCGTGTCGACGCCAGCCGAAGCGACTCAGCTGAACTCATGGATTCAACAAGGGATCACGCAGACCCTCGAAGGCGATCGTGACCAAGCGGATGCAACCTGGAAGGATCTGCGAGCCGCGGCCCCGACGCACCCCGCGGGGTGGGTCTACCAGGTCGATACGCTCTATTGGCGACAGATCTACGACGAAGGCGATCCCCGATTGGACGTCGAGATCACGGAGCACGCCGAGCACGCCGTGCGCCTCGCGGAAGCGCGCATCGAGAAGGACGCCAAGGACGCGGACGCCCACTACTACCTCGGCCAGGCATTCATTCAACTCGGACGGCTGGACGGCGTTCGGGGAGAACTGCTTTCCGCCGGGAGCCTCGGCGAGAAGGGGCGCGGCCACCTCGAGCAGGCACTCGAGTTCGATCCCGACCTTCTCGACGCTCGCTACCCGCTCGGCCTCTACTACTATTACGCCGACCTGGCGACGCGCTGGTTCAAGTGGCTTCAATTCCTGTGGTTCGTCCCGACCGGGAACGCCCCGATGGGCCTGCGCTACATCCAGGAGACCACCGAGGGGGACAGCCACCATCGGCATGACGCTCAGTTCATTCTGGCCGATATCAGCCTGGAGGACGAGCCCCAACGTACGGACCTCGCCACCGAACTCATGGACCGGATGCACGCGCGGTTCCCCGACAACACCCTCATCCACCACCGCCTGATCGACACGAGGTTCGAGTCCGGGCGGTACGAGGACGTACTCACGGAAGCCAGCAAGCTCGCTGCGTCAACCGGGGGTGATTCACTCGACACGCTCCTGCGCAGCACGGCCCCGATCTGGCGAGCCCGCGCCTTTGTCCAACTCGGGCTCCCCGACCGTGCCAGAGCAGAGCTGAGCGGCTTCCCGGAGGGCGGCCCCGATCGACCCCATTGGGCCGGAGCGTGGGTCCGCCTAACGAACGCGCAAATCCTCGACATGGCCGGCGAACGAGATGAAGCTCTTAGCTCGTACCGGGACGTCTCGGGCCTCGCACAGCCGCACGCGGTTCGGAGAGCTCAACTCCTGGCCGACGCGGGAATCGAGGCCCCGTTCGTTACCGCGCGCGTCGCTTCCAGCCTAGCCGCCCAGGCTCGATAGCCATCCGGGGCACAGAGAACCGATGCTTGCCATCGGCGAGAACGATCACCTTGGTTCCGATCGCGTCCAGCGCGGGGCGATGGTCGGCGGGTGTGAGGATGACGGCTTCGCTCATGGGAATTCCCCTACACCGATGAGGCGAGCCACTGCGAGGCCCGCGGCGCGGAGCTTGAGCTCTCCGACGCTCGGACCTAGATTCCAGACCATGGCGACCCCTTCTACCGCTGCGCGCGTACACCTCGTAGCCGGCGGCTTTCCCCGCGGATCGTCGGCCGGTCACGACATCGACTTCGTTTGTCTTCGGATCCTCGAACTGCTGCAGGAGAACGACCGAGCCACCGCGAGCGTCGCGAGCGACTTCGCCGACATCGGGACCTGGCTCCCGGAGAGGAGCCTGCTCGTCACGTACGCGGCCGGCCCCTTCCTCGGCGACGCGCAGGCCGGCGCACGAAGCTACTGACGACAGCGACCTGGACTGCTGGGGCAGAATGTATGCTGGAAAGTGTCCCGTTAGGGTGCATGAACGTCCAAGCGCTGAAGCATGATATTCCCGAGACGCCTTCAACAAGCCGGCCTGCCCAGCGCGTCCCTTGCCCGTGGGGTGGGAAGAACGGGGGCAGCTGGTTCAGAATCGGTACGTTGTGCGATGCGCTATCCTTGTTCGAGCGGCGGCGCTTGTCGTAGATGAGCGTGGTGCTGGTGTACTGGTGCCCGCGTAGTTCCTGAACGCTCTCAATCGGCTCACCGGCATCGAGCAAGGCGGTTGCAGTTGTCGCCCGAAGAGAGTGGGGGGTGTAGATACACCGTCCGTCTTTCATCGCTCGAGGAAGGCGCTCCAGGTAGCTCATCACGGGGCGGTGCATCGTAGATTCATCTAGCGCCTGGTCTCCGAGCTCTTCGACCCGTGAGTTTTTCTGTCCACGAAACAGGGTCATCAACCGTCGATACCGACGAGCGTCGACCATCATCACGACGAATATGGCATTCCGCGACTGGGGCAAGGTCTTCCACAACAGTGCGGCGGCCGCCGCGATCGCCGACCGGCTCGTCGACAAGCGTTTACCGATCAATATCGAAGGCAAGTCGCGTCGAACGGAGCGAACTGAATAGCACCGTTCGCGCCCTGGCTACGCAGTCGCTTCGACGGCGCACGAGATCCAACGTTCCACCGTGGCCGACGGCGGCCCTCCGCGCGTGCCCAGGAACGAGCGCGTGTCAGCCAGTTGCTCGAGGCGGCTCGTCCGACAGACCTGGGAGGTGGCCATTCAACCGAGAAAGCCCCACGACCAATGCCGCGAAGCAGACCTGCGACGAGGGCGTCCCAGAGCAGCGGAGAGCGTCAACCGCATCGCGGAACCCGCCCCCCCCCCCCGCTCCCGCAAGATCGGCAGGACACGCCACACACGAAGAAAGCCTCGGCGCGCCAGGGTTTTCAAAAAGAGTGGAGGACTGGGATCGAACCCCCCGACGTCCAGCTTGGGAAGCTGGACGTCGCCGGGCGGGTCCCGGTCACCCGCTCTCTTTGTTCTGGCTCGTTGCGCGAATGACGTCTTCAAGTCCGTCGAGGTGAGACGCTTCGCTTCCTGGTTGAAACGCATCGCTTCAAAACAGACCGCGGCTCGCCCACTGCGGTTTCGCCGGAGGGTCCGGGCGCGAAGGGGGTCGGGGCCCATGGGAAGCTGGCACGGATGTCGCTGCAGGGGCCACGGTGCAGCGCCACACCAGCGTGCCGGCCGAGGCCGCGTGGTCTCACCCCCCACCGCGGCTCTCGGGGCGGCGAGCCTACGCGCCGCGTTGTCCGGGCGAGGGGGCGCTCTGGCGTGTCGTGTACCAACACCTCGAGACCTTCCTGGACGAGGTGCGCGCCCGCACCGACGGTGTGGGTGTACCGCCTTTCGTCGAGCGCGAGATGCGCGAGTTCCTCACATGCGGCTCGCTGGCGCGCGGCTTCGCGCGCGTACGTTGCGACACCTGCCGTGCGGAACATCTGGTTGGGTTCTCGTGCAAGGCGCGGGCGGTGTGCCCGAGTTGCACCGGTCGTCGCATGGCCGAGCGAGCGGCCGACCTGGTCGACCACGTCCTCACCCACCGCCCTGTCCGCCAGTGGGTGCTCACCCTACCGTTTCGCCTGCGATACCGACTGGCCTTCGACCACGATCTCTGTCGAGCCGTCGTGAGCGTCTACGTCCGCACACTCCTCGGCTTCCAACGCCGTCGCGCTCGCGCGGCGGGCGTCCCGGACGGTCAGGGCGGAGCGGTCACGGTGATCCAGCGCTTCGGCTCTGCATTGAATCTCAACGTTCACTTCCACACTCTCGTGATCGACGGCGTCATCGGTCAAAATGAAGCCGGCGGGCAGCTCCATCCCGCTCCGCCGCCGAGCGATGAAGACGTGGGTCGGCTCCTCGTACAAATCCGCAGGCGTGTGCTGCGCCTGCTCGAGCGCCGCGGCATCTCGTTCGACGATGAATCGAGCGACACGCTCGCCCAAGAGTCTGCAGCCCTGGCCGGTCTCGCGGCCGCATCAGTCCGCGGCCGCGCTGCTCTCGGCCGCCGAGCGGGCCACCGGGTCGCGCGCATCGGCTCCGACCCCGACGCCGAGCCCGACTTCTCGAGCGGCCCGCGCCACGCGCATCTCGATGGTTTCGACCTGCACGCCAGTCTCGCCGTCGCCGCCAGCGACACCACGAGGCTCGAGCACCTGTGCCGCTACCTCCTGCGTCCGCCCGTTCCCGAGGGCAGGCTCGCTCTCCTGCCCGACGGGCGCGTCCTCCTGGCGCTCGGCCGCACCTGGTCTGACGGAACGACGCATCTCGCCTTCGAGCCGAGCGAGCTGCTCGAGAGATTGGCCGTGCTCATCCCACGCCCGCGCATCAATCTGATCCTCTATCACGGCGTGCTGTCTGCCCACGCCGCTCGACGCGCCGCGGCCGTAGGCACATCGACGCCGCACGCCGTCGACGCGCCGTGCCCCGACGCCGCGGGCGGCTCCGTCACGCCGAAGCTCAACGGAAGCGGCCGAGCGCAGCCACCTCCGGCCGCGGCCCAACGAGGTCCTCCGCGACCCGACCCTACCGTGGATGACGCCGCGGAGCGCCCGCGCCGGCGCCATCACCGCTGGGCCGACCTCATGCGCCGGACTTTCGAGATCGACGTCCTTCGATGCCGCCGCTGCGGCGGCCGCATGCGTCTCCTCGCGATCATCGATGCCCCCGAGGTCGTGCGCAGAATCCTCGACCGTCTCGGCCTCCCCAACGAGGTCCCCCACCCGCTCCCGGCCCGCTCCCCTCCGGTCCACAACGAGTTCGTGTTCCCCGAGTACGACTGAGAAGCGGAGAAGCGGGTCCTCTTCCCTCACTGCGCTCGAGCGCCCGAGCCGTCGCCGGGCTGCGCCTCCGACCCCCGCTCGGACCAGCCGCGGGGCCCCGCAACGAGCGGATCGCCATCGACTCACCACCTCCGTGACCCACGAGCCCCTTCATGCGTCCCGTCCATGAGGCAGAAAGAGGCGCACGCATACGTCCGGTAAGGCGCCGTTAGGTCGGATGGGAGCCAAAAAGGGGCTTCAT
>JAQWRY010000018.1 GCA_029243485.1 Candidatus Binatia bacterium
ACTCGTCGCGCCGCCAGGGGTCACCACCTGGGCACGACGACTAAACATTTGGGCCGAGACTAACCAACGTCCCTCTCTCCCAGTTCTAGCGCACGCCGGCGACCGGTTGCATTGCGATGTCGCAAACGCCGCCGACCTTTGTGGTTTCGGGTTGGGCTTTGCTGCGGCATGCTTCGCCGCGGGATTGAACGTGGCAGGTGAATTCGATCGGCTTGCCGGCGGTGAGCCAACTCGGGACCTTGCGGTGGCGCCCGATCGATTCGAATCGGCAGCCTTTTGGCGTGCCGTACGGGCGGCAGCGGGAGGCTTTGCGGAGGGCTACTTTGCGCGCGTCGACGAGGAAGCCGGGGTAGTCGTCGATCGTTCGCACGACGTCGCGGTCGGGGAGTGTTTCGATCGCGGCTGAGCGGAACTCGTACCCGCTCCCGCGCTTACGGCCGACGTCGATCCGGGTGTTCGCGAGCAACGCGAAATCGCTCCCCTTCCGGGCGACGGCGCCGGACATGTACTCGAGCCGCTCGTGCCCGGGGAAACACTTTCCCATGGCCGGGGGGTGGTAGTAGTGGCGGAGCGACTTGCTGCGGCTCGGTGCGGTGCCGGGGAAGGTCGCGGCGAGATCGGCGTCCCCGCCGAACAGGATCTTCTCGAAGTCGGCTTGGTTCTGCGCGTACATCCGCTGCAGTTTCGTATAGCGCTCGTGCTGGGCGAGATCGGCGCGCAGGAAGCACGAGGTGAGGCCCGACACCTGCGTCAGGTACTCGTCCCAGATGTTGTACTGCGAGACTTTGGAGGCGACGCCCTCGAAGTCCCCGTCGTACCGGCATCCCTGGCCCTTCGAACAGGCGCCGCGCGCCCGGTTCCGAATAGAGAGTGCGATGACGTTCCGCTCACAGCTCCCGTACGCGCTGCATCCCCGGTCGAGATGGCCTTCATAGATCGCCGTGCGGACGACGTAGTCCAGGTGCCGCGCACGCCCTAGGCTGGCCTTCGGCCATCGTCCGGCGCTGTCGCGGGCAAACGCCGTCCACGCGTTCGCGAGCGCGGTGCGCCGGCCGATCAGTGGGCTCTGCGCCGCATGGCATCGCGGCGAGTCGTGGAAGGCGCGGACGATCGCATCCAACTCGCTCGCGGGCCTCGGTGGCTTCGTGCTCTTCGGCGGTGGGTCGAACAACGGGGGCTTGCTCATTTCGTACAGGTTCCGGATGCCCACCACGTGTTGAACGTTCTCGCTGCAGTGGTGGTTCCGGACCTCTCGGTTCTTCCGGCCCGCGAACACGGCACGGAAGCGATCCGTCGAGGCCGGCGTGGCTTTCTTCGAGTCGACCACGACTTCGAAACCGACGTAGGGCGTACCCTTCGCATCAGTGACCGGCTTGCCGCCCCGGATGACGAGGCACGGCACGACCGATGTTCCTTGGGCGAGGGCGCCGGCTCTCTTGGCCTTCGTCCCCCGCCGGGCGAAGTCGTCGATTCGATAGAACGGCACGTCGAGTGCGCCGTTGAATCGGTACACGGTCATCACCGGCGTTGCTGGAATGGCCGCGGCGATTTCCGGAAGTACCAGTGCGAGAAGTGTGACGACGACGGCCCGCGCTAGGGAGCGCCTCAGTTTCATCCTCAATCGAACACGATGACGCTGCGGGCGACCGCGCCCTTCTTCATCTCGTCGAAGCACACGTTGATCTCCTCCAGGGGACGGCGAGCCGAGATCATCTCATCGAGCTTCAGCTGACCGTTCAGGTAGAAGTCGACGAAGCGAGGCATGTCGACGCGGAAGGAGTTCGAGCCCATCATCGAGCCGAGGACACGCTTTTCGGCGAGAACGAAGTCGAGCCCGGGCAGCTCGAGGTTCTCGCCGATCTTGACGACGCCCACGACGACGGTCGCGCCGCCCTTGCGGGTCATGTCGAATGCCTGTCGGATCGTCGCCTTCAGGCCAATTGCCTCGAACGCGTAGTGCGCGCCTCCCTCGGTGAGCTCCTGGACGGCGAGGACGGGATTGTCGCTCGCGGCATTGATCGCGTGCGTGGCCCCCATCTGTTTGGCTAGTTCCAACTTCCACGGCTGCGTGTCGACGACGATGATCTGTCCGGCACCGGCGATTCGGCACCCCTGCAGGATGCTCAGCCCGACGCCGCCGGCTCCGATGATCACGCACCTCGAACCCGCTTCGACGCGCGCGGTGTTGAGGGCGGCGCCGAGTCCGGTGGTGACGCCGCAGCCGATGAGAGCCGCTCGGTCGAGAGGGATCTCATCGCGGACCTTCACGAGCGCGTTCTCGGGAACGAGCATCTGCTCGGCGAAGGACCCGAGCTGGGCCATCTGGTACAGCGGCGTGCCGTCGTGGGAGAGGCGGGGCGGTTGGTCCGCCGTGCGATCGAGCGTCGTGCCGCCGCAGAGATTGGGGCGCCCGGTGACGCAGTACTCGCAAGTTCCGCAGAAGATCGATAGACACGCGATGACGCGGTCACCGGGCTTCACGTAGGTGACGTTCTCTCCGACCTGTTCCACGACACCTGCGGGCTCGTGGCCGAGCACGCAGGGGCAGGGCACCGGTAACGATCCGTCGACGCAGTGAAGATCGCTGTGGCACACGCCGCTGGCAGCGGTGCGCAAGAGGACTTCACCCGGCCCCGGCTTGTCGATCTGGATGTCGACGATCTCGAGGGGCTCGTTGTAGGCAGGCAGGATGGCAGCTTTCATCCAGGGATCTTCGCATGTTCGACCGCTTCGCTGCCACAGGACTGGGTGCTTCTAGACGCCCGTTGCTGATGGTAGAAGCGGAGTGGTGTCCGTGAACGGCAAGATCGGTGTTTTTCTCCTCGGTGCGGCGACGGTTCTCTTCGTCGGTGCCGGGTTCGGGCACGCGCTGGACGACGGCAGCTTGTCCTTCAAGGATGCCGAGGTCCGGCTCGGCGATCGGCTTTTCTTCGAGACCCGCTTCTCACAGTTCTACTTCGACCATGCGGGCGGTGACTCGAACGCGACGCTGTCGGAGGGTGAGGCGCTGATGGAGACGGTCCCGGTCGCATTGGGCAAGGATCTCCCGGGTCCCTTCGCCGGGCAGGGGATCAACTGTCGGCAGTGCCATCTGGGCTCCGACTTCCTCCCCGGTGAACTCCGAGCCGGCCGGACGTACGGCGACTTCAGCCGTCGCAGCCCGATTCCCGAACGGGGGGACGGGCAAACCGTGACCACGCGCAACTCGCCGATCATGATCGACCTCGGAATGGCGCGAGAAGTTCCGGTGCTGTTGCACCTCGACGGCGAGTTCATCACGCACGAAGACCTGATCCTCGACACGCTCACGGGTCGCAACTTCGGCTGGATTCCGGGCGAGGCGACCTTCGCGAAGAAACACATCGCGAAGGTCGTACGGGAGGACGCCGGGATGAACCCACGCCATATCCGGTACCCCGATGGCAAGGGAATCTCGTACGCGAAGGTCCTCAAGGGCACGGATCCGCTTCTGCAGCATCAGCTGATTCCGGCGGAGTATCGGATCGACGTCGAGACGGCGTCGGACGACGAGATTCTGATGGCAGTGGCGAAGCTCATCCACGCGTATATGGACTCGCTTCGCTTCGGAACGAAGAACACCTTCCGCGAGTCCGGGTCGCCCTATGACTCGTTCCTCACGAAGAACGCTCTTCCGACGGCGCCGGATGCGGGAGAGAACGCGGCGGCCTATTCGAAGAGGCTTCTTGGTCTGATCGACAAGCGGAACAGTTTCGACTGGGTGCGCCCGACCGACGACTACTTCATGCTTCACAAACAAGCGTTTGAGTTCGGTTCTGAAGAACTCGTCGGTCTGAAGGTTTTCTTCGGCCGCGGCAACTGCGTCGCATGTCACCCGGCGCCGCGCTTCACCGACTTCAGCCTCCACAACAACGGTGTGTCGCAGGCGGAGTATGATGGCATCTTCGGTGAGGGTGCATTCGCCACAATCGACATCCCGAACCTCGACGCTCGCAACGCCGAACACGATGCCTATCTCCCAGCCACGGAGGCACACCCCAAGGCGACCGGTCGATTCCGCGCGATCCCTGCGAAGAGTCGGCCCGGGTACACGGACCTCGGGGTTTGGAGCATCTACGGCAATCCCGACTTCCCAAAACCGCAGGCTGCTTTGAACGAGATCCTATGCGTTCCGGGGGCTCCCGGCGCCAAGAACTGCTCCACCGTGGCTGTGCTCCCCCTCACGATCGCGTACTTCAAAACCCCGTCGGTTCGTGATCTGGGGCAGTCCGAGCCTTACTTCCACACGGGAGCGACCGACACGGTCGAGCAGGTCCTGCAGTTCTACGAAAAGACATCGGAGCTCGCACGTGCGGGGAAGCTTCGAAACGGTTCCCCCGAAATGGTCGAGATCCGCATCGATGAAGGGGACGTCGCTCCCCTGGCCGCTTTCCTAAGATCTCTTAACGAGGATTATCACTGATGAAGAAGCCGCTCTCGCTCCTTGCCTGCCTGTTGGTCGTCGCACTCACTGGTCTCGCCGAGGATGCCTCCGCTCTCAGCAAGGACCGATGGACAAACGCGAAGCCGTACGGCGTGTTTTTCAACGACTATGATCCCAACTTCTACACGGGCTTCGTGCCGCGCGTGCAGCAAGCGGATCGAATCAAGATCCATCTCGGTCGCGGCAATCAGCTGCGGGTTCGCATGATTCTCCCCGACGAGACCATCGACAACTTCGTCGTTGATCAGGTGACGAAGCACGATCTCTATCAAGAGGTCATCGATGAGGGCGTGATCGAACTCACGGCGAACAAGGCGTGGGAGGACTACGACAAGCGATTCCGGGAGTCGGGTCTCCGCGAGATTGCGGCCAAGAAGGGATCGGTCTCGCCCCAGGAGTGGCGGCAGCTGAACGTGCAGGCGCTGCAGAAGCTCCAACCGGAGCGCGTCTACCACATCCAGAAGGACTTTGGGCAGATGACGAAGGACTTCTACGCATCGCTCGCCGCTGCACCGGAACCGAAAAACCTCGGGGCCAAGCTCGACCTCGTGAACGGCTACTTCAAAAACCGCATCTTCGCCTACAACCTCACGAAGGAGCAGGACGCCGCCCTCGCGGAGTTGATCACTCTTGCGAAAGCGAGCGACGAGGCGGGCTTCACGCCGAAGGCCCAGGCGTTTTTCGCTAGCGTCACCGACGGGGTCTACCCCGTGACGGACGGCAAGATCGACTACTACGAGTACACCGCGATCTGGGCCGCCGGGACGTACGATAAGACCAAAAAGATCAACGGCCAGGAGATGCCGTGGATCACCACGCCGGGCGTCTGGACGTTCATCCCTCGGATGCACGGCAAGGGCATCACCGGGATGGTCGATTACATCTCGTCGGCCGGGTACTACGGGCTCATTCCGATGTTTCCCTACGAGTACGGCGGTGGCATCGCTTACAACGCGATCCACAACACCGGGATCAGCAACTGGATCCAGGGTCATCCGCTCCTGCCGAAAGAGTGGAAGACGTACACGGACGGTAGCCGGACCGGGAAGCCCTACAATCGGGTCGCCGTGACGAGCCGTGGGCCCGTATCGCACGGTTGCACCCGTCTCGGGTCGGGGCACCTGGCGGAACTTCGCGAGATGCTCCCCTCCACGTCGGAGGCGATGAAGGGCATCGTGAACTACCGGAACGTCTCGCAGTGTTACGATGTCTTCGATCGCGCGGGGGACGGCAACGAGGAGGTGATGGGGGTGCAATATTACATCGCCTTCCGTCACACGAACGAGCGCGTCGCGAAGCACATCTGGGCGCAGAACAACCGCGAGGACTTCTACAATTGGCTGTACGGTAGCGACATGAAGTTTGGTCCCATCGGCGACGTCACGTTCGACGAAGTGTGCACCGGAAAGTTCGTGAAGAAGAAGGCAGCCGTGGGCGAGAAGTACGAGAACCTGAAGCTCTACGAGGCGCCGTACGAGCCCGAGACGATTCAGTTCTACAAGATCAAAGGTGTGGGCCAACTCTCGAAGGAGGGGATGGATTTCAACCGAGAGATGCGCCGCGTGGGTGCCGGCTATCAAGTCGATCGGAAGAAACTGCGGCTTGACTCGAAGAAGTCAGCCGCGGCGCAGTGACCCTCCCTTGACACGCGGCTGCGCTGGAGGAGAAATGGGCGTTTCTCAAGGATCTTTTGCAGGAGGTGTGGAATGAACACGGCTGCACGGAAATGGACCTCGTTCGTGGTGGGGTCGGGCATGGTGCTGCTCACGGTGACGGGCGCGGTTGCCAAGGATGAGATCGAACTCCAGACGGAAGTCGATCAGGCGAGAACGATTCTCAAAGGCTTCCAGTCGATTCCCGAGAAGGGGATCCCGGACGCGGTTCTGCGCAACTGCAAAGGGCTCGCTTTCCTCACGGTGCTACGCGCGGGGTTCATCATCAGCGGGTCGGGCGGTAAGGGGGTCGTCGTGGCCAAGAACGACGACGGTACCTGGACGGGTCCGTCCTTCATCGGGACCGGCGGCGCGGGCTTCGGCTTCCAGATCGGCGCTCAGGTGAGCGAGTTCGTCATGGTCCTGAACACCCCCGAGGCGGTCCAGGCGTTCGCCAAGGGCGGCAACGTTTCTGTTGGTGCGCAGGTGAGTGCGGCGGCCGGCCCGGTCGGGCGCAGCCTGGGTGCCGAGGTGATGCCGCAGGCGGCGGTCTACACCTACAGCCGCGCACAGGGCCTCTTCGGTGGGGTCTCCTTGGACGGAACGGTAATCGCAACGCGTAAGGAGGCGAACACCGAGTACTACGGCAAGAAGGTCTCGGCGAAGGCGGTCCTCGTCGGTGAGGTGCCGGCTCCGGCCGGGGCCGACGCACTCCGTGCGGACCTCGCGAAGGTGACCGCCGCCGCAAAAGCGAAGTAGTTTCGAGCGGGGCGTTCGTCGAGGTAGGAGAACGCCCCGCTTAACGGGTCCAGGAGAGGCGGGTGGCGAGCGCCGCGCGAGCTCCGACCTTTTCGTTGTAACGAGTCACGAGCTCGTTCCGGGTATCGACGAGCTCATTGCTCTGGTCGGTTAGCACTTCCACCTCGGCCGCGAGTTCCTGTGCACGGGCGAACTCGAACGGCGGCAGCGTGTTGCCGTAGTGTGCGGCCAACTCGTCGAGCGCGGCTGCGTACCGCGCGCGGTCCTCCGCGTAGGCCGCGACCTGGTCTTCCAGCCGGTCGAGTTCTCGCTTCTGGCGGTTCAGTTCGGCGTCCGTGGTCTTGATCTCCCGCAGGAGTGCGGCCTGCGCATCTCGGACCGCACGAGATTCTTGCGCATGGAACGCGTCGTGCCGTTGTCGCGTGAGCTGCGCTTGTTCCTCGATGGCCCGCTCGACGAAGCGGTTGCATGTATCGGCAGAGGCGCCGGTGGCCTCGATCGTCTCATGTTCGAAGCGCTCTTGGAGCTCCTGCACTCCCTGGAACTCGATCTCGACGTGGCGGTACTCGTGGAACTCGATCAGGGCTTCGTAGGCTGCCCACTGGCGGCGTGTGTTTTCGTCGACGTGCCGAGGCTGGGCATGCTTGGGGAGCGTGACGACGACGTTTGCGCGTAGATTCAGCTCGACGAGGCGGCAGGATGAGGATGTGGTGGCCGTCGAGAGGCCGAACGAGAGCTCGCTTTCGGTGAGGCCGCTGGCCGCGAGCCCGGCCTTTCCTCCGAGGCCTTGTCGCTGGATCGACGCGAAGACCTCGTCGGCGTTGGTGCCGTAAACGTCGTAGTACTGCTCTCGTACGTCCGTATCGACGCGAACGAGCGGCGCGGTGGCCCCCGCGGGAACCGCAATCAGGCACGCGGCTGCGACGAGGATGGGGTAAGCGTGCCGAGTCATGGCCCGAGCGTTGCCGTGGCTGGGGAAGGATGCAACCGACGGCGTTCGGTTTGCTCGGCGAATGATCTAGTCTCCGCCGTCGGGCGCGCGCCAAAGAAGCTTCTCGTTGTCGACCCCGCCCGCTTTGCCGGATCCTCCGACGCGGACGTGCGCGAAACAGCTCTCGATGCGGTCGCGGTCGACGTCGTCATCGACGCCGAGCTACGCGACCCGAGTACTCGAGAAGTTTGGTTCCTCGTAGAGAGTGACACCGGCTTTCCCGACGTAGAACCGGGTCGTGTCCGCGGGCGCGATCTGGTGGACCACGTCGTGGTATACGCTGTTGACTGAGCTGCAGTTGGCGAGGGTGGCCACGCCGGCGAGGAAGGCTGGCTTTCGGAGTCGGTGCGACGTCATATCTCGGGCCGGTCGGGATTGAACCCGATTCGAACGCCGCGGCCCACGGGTTCGGCATCGGGTGAATGCTCTCAGAGGACCAGCGACGTTCCCCCGTCCACGACGAGCACCTGGCCGGTCATGTACTGGTTATCGACGCAGGTCAGGATCGCCTTCGAGCAATCCTCCGGCGTTGCCGAGCGGCCGGCAGGGACGATCGCCGCAATGCCGGCGTGGAGGTCGGCCCAGTCCTCGGTCCAGGGGGTCGCGACCAGGCCAGGCGCGATCGCGTTCACGCGGACCGGCTTACAGTTGCGTGCCAAGTCCATCGTGAGGTTGTTCATCGCAGCCTTGGCCATGCCGTAGGCAGTTGAGCTGCCGATGGCGCGCAAGCCGGCGACAGAGGACACGTTCACTACGCATCCCTTCTCGGCCTTTTTCAGATGCGACATCGCGGCGCGGGTGAGCCACCAGGTGCCGTAGACGTTCACCTCGATCGTCTTGAAGAGGATCTCGTTCGTCAGGGCATCGAGATCATCGTGGGGAACGCGCTTCGTCCAGCCAGCGTTGTTGATCAGGATGTCCAGCCGCCCGAATTTCTCGACGGCTGCGGCAACGAGTGCCTTGTCGTCCTCTTCCTTGCTGATGTCGGCCCGGACGTAGATGGACTCCGTCGGGAGTGCTTTCGCGATCGCCTCGCCGGCCTCGACCGAATTCGAGGAGTTCACGACGATGTGGGCTCCGGCGGCGGCGAGATCTTGTGCGACGCGCTCGCCAATGCCGCTCGAAGAGCCGGAAACGATTGCTACCTGTCCGTCTAGTCTGTCCATGGGTCCCCCGCCGTTGGTGGCTCACGCTCCTCTAGCAAGGGAACCCGAACAACGAGAGGCTCGGCTTTGGGCTCAGCCGAAGCTCGGGAACGCGACTTCTCCGAGGACCACGCGGAACCGGTAGTGGCTCCCGTGCCCCGATCGAGTTGTGGGGGGCCGTGCCCTCCGGTGGCGACGTAGGCCGCGCTATTCGTACCCGACTTCCGTCAGGATTGGCGATGTGAGCTGCGTGTAGGTCTCGCGCAGAGCAGCGAAGCGATGCTCGACACCGGCGTCATCGAGGGAGTCGGTCGTTGTGATCGAGGCGAAGGTGGCGCGGCTGGGGAAGAGGTTGACCCGAAACTTCTCCCACTCCCGGCTGTCGCCGACGAGTTCGCCCTCGATCTCGAGCCAGAGGCCCGGACGCACGCCGAGTCTGAAGACGTCCTGGCTGGCCCGGCCATCCTGGTAGAGCTGCATCGCTTCGCGACCGGTGAGTGTGGTCTCGCGACCGTCCCGGTATTTAGCGATCTCGTTGTAGTCGAGGAGGTGGAGGACGGCGATCGGCGGATCGTCCTCGGTGGGAGGAAACGGGACCGTCGTGAGGTCCAGCTGGCGAAGCACGTCAGGGACGGGGTCGCCCTCGATGTGGGCCCCGAGAACGAGCGACTTCTCTACCCCGGCGTCCTTGTGCGCGGCAGCGGCGCGGAAGTCCTCTCGTTCGAGCATCTCGAAGAACTTCGCGCGGCTGGGGTACACAACGACTCCGACCTGGGTTCATCCGGCGCCGTCGGCGTCGATGAGGTTGACCTCGACGTTCGCAACGAACACGGGTCGTGCGCCGACGGACGCGAGGATGGGGAGGATCAGCCCACCGTAGATGCCATCGGCCTCGGCGCCGGTCAGGTCGTTTTCGCGACCGTCTTCGTACTCGGCTCGTTCGCGGTGGCGGATGAGGTTCACCATGTAGAACGGCGCGTCGTCTTCCGGCGAGACTTCGAGCATTCGGCGGACCTGCTCCCGGTCGACCACGCCGAACGAGGGCTCGTCCGGGAAGATCCGCTGAATTCGCTGCTCGATCGGGCTAGTTCCATCTTTTGACACTAGACCTGCCATCAGAGCGAATGTGTCAAGCGTCTTCTGGCTGCGCGATGCTGTGCTAGGAGCGATTTCCATGGATTTCGATCTCCCGCCTGAGCTCGCGACGTATCTGGAAACCCTGGACGATTTCATCGAGCGGGAGATCAAGCCGCTCGAGGCCCGGGACGACAACATCCGGTTCTTCGACCATCGCCGCGAGGACGCACGCACCGATTGGGACCGGGGTGGTCTGCCCAACGAAGGGTGGGAGGCGCTGCTGGCCGAGGCGCGACGCATCGCGGATGCGGCGGGCCACTATCGGTATCCGTATCCCAAGAAATACGGAGGTCAGGACGGCACCAATCTCGGCATGGCCGTGATTCGCGAGCACCTGGCGACCAAGGGGCTCGGGCTCCACAACGATCTGCAAAACGAGCACTCGATCGTCGGGAACAACGTCGGGTTTCTTCTGATGCTCAACTACGGCTCTGAGAAGCAGAAGGCGGAGTGGATCGAAGGACTTCTCGAAGGGCGGATGGGCTTCGCGTTCGGGATCACCGAACCGGAGCATGGTTCCGACGCCACGTACATGGAGACGCATGCAGTTCGGGACGGCGATGAGTGGTGCATCAACGGCGAGAAGACATGGAATACCGGGATCCACAAAGCGAAGTACGATCTCATCTTCGCCCGAACGAGCGGTGAGGCCGGAGACGGACTGGGCATCACGGCGTTTCTCGTCCCGACGGATGCCGCCGGTTTCAAAGTCGAGGAGATGCTCTGGACCTTCAACATGCCGACGGATCACGGCCACATTTCGATGAAGGACGTACGAGTGCCGCACGACGCGATCTTCGGGCAAGAGGGGCGCGGCCTCGGGGTCGTGCAGCACTTCTTCAACGAGAACCGGATCAGGCAAGCTGCCTCGAGCCTCGGCGCCGCGCAGTTCTGCATCAACGAGTCGGTCGAATACGCCAAGGTGCGGGCCCCCTTCGGCAAGCCGCTCGCGACCAATCAGGCGATCCAGTTCCCGTTGGTGGAACTCCAGACTCAGTGCGAGATGCTCCGTGCCCTGGTCCACAAGACGGCGTGGGGCATGGACAAGGACGGCGCGTTCTCGGTCTCCGACAAGGTCTCGATGTGCAACTACTGGGCGAACCGGCTCTGCTGTGAGGCGGCCGATCGCGCGATGCAGGTGCACGGCGGCCTCGGGTACTCGCGTCACAAGCCCTTCGAGCACATCTATCGCCACCACCGCCGGTACCGCATCACCGAGGGGGCGGAGGAGATCCAGATGCGGCGCGTGGCCGGCTATCTGTTCGGCTTCATGAAGCAGCGAGCGCCCAAGGGAGTGGTGGAGGGCTAGTACAGGCGTTCGACGATTCCGACTGCACATTCCGGGGCGAGCGGCCGCTGCTGTCGCATGTCCGAAGAGAACATCACGAAACCACGATCGAATATCGCCGGGCGTTTCGTCGACGCGTGCCTACACCCCTCGCCCCGTGCCGAAAAAGCGAGAAGAACTGGCTGGCGCGGCTCTCGGTCGTCGTCTGCTTGCTGATGCCGCCGGGTCTCTGGAGCGGAGTCGTCAACCGGTTCGCCCTCTTCTGGTCGGCGTTCGCGATCGCGCAGCTCTTCGGTGCGCTGTTGGTGGTGAGGAACGGCCTCACGTTCCCCGTGCCGATCGACCATGAGCTGATGGTTCAGATGCAGCCGTTGAACGCGAAGAGTGCGTTCCTCGCAAGCATGAGTCACGAGATCCGAGCGCCGATGAACGGGGCGCTCGGCATGACAGCGATCCTCCTCGCGACAGACCTCGACAACGCGCAGCGTAACTCAACGTCACCGTCTGCGAGGTCATGCGCGAGCGGGCCAAGCAGTGGGGGATGAATGTCGCGGTCGCCTACCACGGTCGCGAGGCCCTGACCAAGCTTCGGCAGTGCGACGCGCAAGGGAGCCCGATCGAACTCGTGTCCCTCGACTGGGACATGCCCGGGACTTCCGGACTCGATGGCGCGCGCATGATGCAGGCCGACGAGGCGCTCCGTGCAACGCCGCGCGCCTTGCTTACTGCGGTTCAAAGCCAGCCGCCCAAGGAGGAATGGATCGCCGTCGGTCTGCGACGAATCCTGGCGAAACCGGCCTCTGCGGCGGAACTCCGGCCCGAGTGCGCCTTCGGATGCCGGCCTACCGCGAGTTCCGACTGTATAGTCCGTCTTCGGGCCGGCCGGGGTTGCAGCAAGGCTGCATTCGAGTGCAGGTTGGGGTTATCAGCCGAGCCCTCCTGCCCGGAAGGCTCGAGAAAGGAACGCAACATGGCATCCATGCATGACTTCGAAATGAACTCGATCACCGGCGAGAACGTGAGCCTGTCCGACTACAAGGGCAAGGTTTGCTTGATCGTCAACCTCGCTAGCGCTTGAGGCCTCACGCCCCAGTACGCAGGTCTGCGTACTCTAAGTGAAAAGTACGGCCCCAAGGGTTTCACGGTTCTGGGTTTTCCCTGCAACCAGTTCGGCGCTCAGGAGCCCGGCACCGACGCCGAGATTCTCGAGTTCGCGACGTCCAAGTACGACGTCAACTTCCCCATGTTCTCCAAGATTGAGGTGAATGGCGACGGCGCCTGCGACCTCTACAACTTCTTGAAGGCCGGCAAGGCCGACGAAGAAGGCAAGGCGGACATCGCGTGGAACTTCACCAAGTTCCTCGTCGACGGGAATGGGCAGGTCGTGGATCGATTCGGTCCCGTGACGACACCCGAGGAGATCGAGGAGAAGCTCGGCGCGTACCTCTGAGCTCTGCGTTTCCTACGGAGCGAATCGGCGGCGCCCTTCGGGTCGTCGCCGTTTTCGTTTGTGAGAGCGATCAGCCGCAGCTGGGTTCGTTCGCCGCGGCGAAGTCCATGACCCAGTAGTTGCTCAGCTGCCCGCCACACGCGTGTCCGATGCCGACGACGACGTGCGCCGCGTCGGCCATGATGGAGGCGTGGCCGGGGGAGCCGATCCATTGGCCGATGGCGCCGGCCGGAGTGGAGTCGTAGCCGGCGATGATCTCCCCCATCCACGTGATGGGACCGCAGCCGTGGGTGTAACCTGCGTCGCACGTGCGTTCCCAGAACTCCGATCCGTTCGCACCGAGGTGGGAGAAGTAGCGTCGGCCGCGCATGTCGTTGGCGTGGTCCTGAGAGGCGCGGCTCAGCGACGAGCACACCGTGACCGGCGGTTTGCCGTTCGATGCACGGTAGTCGTTCAGGAGTTGGAAGAGCACCAATTCGTTCGCGGAGAGGCCGTGCGTCGGATCGCCGGTTCCGGTGCAGGATGTGCCTCCACCACCGCCCCCGGCGGGAACGCAGCCGGCAATCTCCACGTTGTGGCAGCCGTCGGAGGGCTCACACCAGTCGGTCGTACAGACGTCGCCGTCGTTGCACTCGCTGTCTTCCCAGCACAGTGGTCCCGCCGCGTCGTCGCAGGCGTCCAGGCAGGTTTCCGTCGAGCCGGCCTCGGCGAACTTCGTGAATGTCGTGGCGCACTGCTCCGCCGCCTTCTTGAGCTTGCAGGACGTCTTGTTCTTCGTGTTCGTGAAGCAGCATGTCATCCACTCGGCCGGACGGGCGCAGGTCGACTTCTTGGCACCCGCGATCAACCTGCTGCGGCACTTCGAGCGGATCGACTCGTTGAGCACAGCCTGGAGTGCGTAGGAACGGGTGCAGCTGACGAAGGTCTTGAAACCGGGCTTCCACGCCTCGGCAGGGCCGGGGGCGCATCCGCAATTTGCTTCGAGGCCGAGCCACGCCGCTGCCAACTCGTCGGCATCGCCCGGAACGCCGCCGCAGCGCGGAGCGGCCGAAGAAGGAGCCACCGGCGCCAGCAGCGTCCACAGCAACAACATCCCCACCCCCAAGAATCGCCGCATCCCTCTTCATCCCCCAGGCCAACCCGTGTCTGAACCGCTTGGAGCAATGAGCATAGGTAATGCGCGGCCCTCGTCAACGATCTTTCCCGGATTGGCCGGGAAATCATCGGCGTGCCCCCGCTGGGGTTCCTGCGTCCGTTTGGATAAACCGATCCGTAGCGATGCCTGGTACCTTCCCATGACTGCGACCGACGGCCCGTTCGATGCGGTGGTTGTCGGTGCGGGGCCCAACGGACTCGCGGCGGCGGTAGAACTCGCGCGCGCCGGCGCCTCGGTGGTCGTTCTGGAGGGCACTGCTGCGATTGGTGGTGGCACCCGAACGGAGGAGTCGACGCTGCCGGGCTTCCTGCATGACGTTTGTTCCGGTGCCCACCCGATGGGGATCCTCTCGCCGTTCTTCCGTCAGTTGCCTCTGCACGAGCACGGCCTCGAGTGGGTTCAACCTACCGCCTCGGTTGCACACCCGCTCGATGATCGCCCCGCGGTGATGTTGTGGCGCTCGATGGAGCGCACCTGCGAAGGCCTCGGGCGCGACGGCGCCGCGTATCGTCGCCTCCTTGAGCCGTTTCTGCGCGATCCGCACTCGCTGCTCAGTGACGGCATGGGTCCGCTCCGGTTTCCGAAGCGCCCGGTTCAGTTCGCTCGCTTCGGGCTGACGGGTGTCTGGCCCGCGACGTGGCTCGCGAGGACTGTCTTTCGTGAGGAGGCGGCGCGCGCGCTGTTCGCGGGATGCGCGGCCCACTCGATCCTCTCGCTGGATCATTTTCTGACGTCGGCGATGGGCCTGATGTTCGCGATCGCGGGGCACGTCGAGGAGTGGCCCGTGGCGCGGGGCGGTTCGATCGGGGTTGGGAAGGCTCTCGTGAGCTATCTCGAATCGCTCGGCGGGATCGTTCGCACGAGCGCGATGGTCCGCTCGCCTGCGGACCTGCCGACGGCGCGCGTCTATCTCTTCGATACCGACCCGCGCCAGATGGCCCACATCGTTGGTGCTGCCCTGCCCGAACGCTACACGCGCCGTCTCAGCCGATTCTACTACGGCCCGGGTGTGTTCAAGGTCGACTGGGCTCTCGGTGGACCCATCCCGTGGCGAGATCCGAACTGCCTGGAGGCGTCGACCGTGCACGTTACGGGCACGCTCGCGGAGACCGCGCAGAGCGAAGCCGCCATGTGGCGCGGACGCGAGCCCGAGCGGCCATTCCTGATCGTCATTCAGCAGAGCCAGTTCGACCGGACGCGGGCGCCCGAGGGCAAGCACACGGGCTACGCTTACTGCCACGTTCCAGCGGGCTCGACCTTCGACATGACCGAGCGCATCGAAGCGCAGATCGAACGGTTCGCCCCGGGGTTCCGGGACCAGATCCTCGCGCGTCATAAGACGAATACTGAAGACCTTGAGCGGAGCAACCCGAACTACGTGGGCGGCGCGATCACCGGCGGAGCCGCGGACATCACGCAGTTCTTCACACGGCCGATTGTCCGGCTGGATCCGTATGCGACGCCCCACCCACGGGTGTATCTGTGCTCGGCGTCGACGCCGCCGGGAGGCGGTGTGCACGGCATGTGCGGGTATCATGCGGCGCGGAGCGCCCTCCGGCGCCTGCCGACCCTCGAGCCCGCTCGACTTTGTTGAGTCTCGGTCGAACCGGCTTGCCAATCCGGTGCAGACCGGCGAGACAATCGAGTCATGAAGATCTCCCTCGACGAAGGTGATGCTGCGACCGGTCCGCTTGCCGGCGTGCGCGTTCTCGATCTGTCCGGTGTGGTCTCCGGTCCTCTTTGTGGACAGGTACTCGGCGATCTCGGCGCGGACGTCATCAAGGTCGAGGCGCCGACCGGAGACGCCACGCGGCGGCTCGGGATGCCCGACGAGTCCGGCTTCACGGGCTGGTACCTGAACTTCAATCGCAACAAGCGAGGCATTGGGGTCAATCTTAAAACCGAAGGCGGTGTCGAAGTCGTCCGCCGGATGGCGAAGGAGGTCGACGTCGTCCTGGAGAACTTCCGGCCCGGTGTCGCCGATCGGTTGGGTGTGGGGTACGACGCGCTGGTCGCGGACCATCCGGGCCTCATCTACGTCGCTATCAGCGGCTTCGGCCCCGACGGCCCCTACCGGGATCGCCCAGCCTACGACTCGGTAATCCAGGGGTACGCGGGCTTCATGCCGACCCAGGGTGGGGACGGGGAGCCGACGCTGGTTCGTTCCATCGCGGCCGACAAGGTGAGCGGCATGACGGCGACCTACGCGATCCTCGCGGCCCTGTACGCGCGCGAGAAGAACGGCGGGCGGGGGCAGCGCATCGACATCCCCATGCTGGACAGTTGGATCGCCTACATCCTCCCCGACATCTTCCTCGATCGCGCCTACGCGGATCGGCCCGAGCCGGGGCCGGCTCCGAACATCCACCGCACCTGGGCGACGAAGGACGGCCACGTCGTGATGATGCTCATTGAGGATCACCAGTTTCACGCGATGTGCCGGGTGCTCGATCGGGAGGACCTCATCACCGACCCACGCTGCGTCACGATCATCGACCGCTTCATGAACGCGGAGACCCTCTTCCCGGAGATCGAGGGCGAGATCGCGAAGTGGACTACGCACGAACTGGTCGATCGAGCGAATGAGTTCGGTGCACCGCTCGCACCGGCGAACGGGATTCCCGAGATGATGGCGGATCCGCAGGCGATCCATTCGAAGATCGTCGTGGAGGTCGATCACGAGAGTGCCGGTCGATTTCGGTACCTGCGGAGCCCGGCGCGCTTCTCGGACACGCCGACCGCGTTTCGCGCGCATCCGCCGAAGCTCGGTGAGCACAACGAGCAGGTTCTACGCGAGATCGGCTACTCGGCGGAGGAGATCGCGGCGCTTCGCGAGGCGGGTGCCATTACCTGAACGCCGCTACTTCTTCTTGGGCCGCTCCCCGTAGTCGCCCCACGGCGCGTCGCGTTTGTAGATAACTTCTCGAAAGCCCTTTTTCTTGAACGACTCCGCCCATCGGTAGGCTTCTTCCGTGTGGCGGGTGGCGCAGTCGAAGAGTGTGCCGAAGAGCTGGGGCGGGCGCAGTCCCATGTTCTCGAAGGCCTGGTTGATCAGCAGCTTTTTCAAGGCGAGCTGGTTCGCCGGGATGTGTTGGAAGCGTTGCGCGTACTCCTCGACGCGCTGGGCGAACTCGGCTGCGGGATACGCGCGCGAGACGAGTCCGATTCGGAGGGCGGTTTCCGCGCCGATTGCTTCTCCGGTGAGAAGGAACTGCTTCGCGTGCTCGAGACCCAGGCGGTAGACCCAGATCATCGTAGTCGGCGTGCCGAAGACGCGCGAGGGGGCGTATCCGATGTAGGCATCGTCGGCCGTGAAGAGCTGGTCGCAACACAGGACCATGTCCGTGGCTCCGCAGACCGCGAACCCGTGCACCTGTCCGATCACGGGCAGCGGGCAGTTCCAGACCTTCATGAATCGCTCGACGTTCTTGTTCATGAACTGGTAGTCGCGCACCTGATTCCAGGCCCCCTCGCGTGGCTGCGGGCCTGGGGCGTCGTAGGGGCTTTCCCATCCGCCCCTGCCCGCCGCGACGAGGCCGTAGCCGGCGGTGAAGACGCGGCCCTCGCCACGCAGAATGATCGCGCGGACAGCCTACGAAGCCGTTGCCCCATCGATTCCTTCGGCCACGCCCTGCACGACCGGCCCGGTCTGCGTGTTGAGTTTGTCGGGGCGGTTCAGGGTGAGGATGGCGATGGAGTCGCGCTCTTCGTACCCGACGGTGGTCGTTTTTTCGTTCGACCTGGGGAATTTTTAGCAGGCTCGGGGCGCCGGCCGGACTTCGCGCCTTGACAGCCACGGTCGGCTCGGCGATTGATTCGCGCCGTGACGGAGATTCAGAATCGAAACCGAACGTACGGGGGCCTCGCGGCCGCTGTGTGCCTCCTTGCTGCCGCCTGCAGCTCGCCCGCAGACGAGGCGGCCAAGCCGGCCGATTCCGCCCCGGGCGCTCAAGCGCCCGCCGCCGAATCGGATGCGACGCCGCCGAAAGCCACGGTAGAGGTGATCACGAGTGAGCTGTTCGTCGACATCGAGGCCGAGCCGGATGAGGGTCCGCCGCCTCTCACGGTCCAGCTGACCGCGACGGTTGAAGACAACACGGGTGCGGTCGAGTGCGAATGGGATTTCGGCGACGGCTCGCCTAAGGGAAGCGGCCTGAACCCCACGCACGTCTTCTCGACGGTTGAAGACTACGAAGTGATCGCGCGCTGTAAGGACTCGACCGGTGTCGCAGGCGAGGGCGAAGTCGACGTCTTCGTGGAAGAGGCCGACTGAATTTCGAGGGCCCGACCTATTCGGGGTCGGGCCGCGTGTACCACCAGGCCCACACGCCGAACAGGAACTGGAACGGGAGTCGCACCCAGTTCGTGACCGGGCTCCCGGTGCCGGGACCTTCCGGCCCGACGTTCTCGAGCATCATGTAGACGTTGGCCGGGTACACGGCGATGAGCAGGGCGATCACACCCCAAGCGGCGAGCACCCGAGTCTTCGGCTCGAGAAGATAGACGCCGAGTACGATCTCGATGAGTCCGGAGATCACGTTCAACCATTCGGGGTTGGGGAGCTCCGGGGGGATGATCGCGACGAAGAAGCTCGGGTTGATCAGGTGCAGGAAGCCCGTGAAGCACAGTTGGAACGACAGGAGGTAGAGGAGGGGCTTCTTGAATCTCGCCATCCGGGGAGTGTGCTCCTCTGAGGCTCGAAATCCAAGCGGTCGCCGGCGGCGGCAGCGGGAGGCGTCGTTCGTGCAGCGCGACGCGGTTGTCGTGCCCCGAAGAGCGGTCGGCTACCCAGCGGGTCGTAGATCTCGCTGAGCGGCATCATCGGCCTCTTCCTCTCCCTCTTCGAGGCCGATCTTCTCTCCTTCGCGCACGACATGCGACGGGACGGTGGTGGGCCCAACGCCGGCGTCGCCGCAGATGGCGAGGAGGGTGGCCAGAACGAGTGTCGTGAGCCGCTTCGATTTCATCGGTGTTTCCTCGTGTTCGTGCGGCCGTCGGGGATGGGGACGAAGAGGAATCGCGGGGGCCGCCGCATTGAAGATACCGGCATGGCACCGTCGGGTCATGAGTCCGGTCTGGACTCCGTCCCGAGGCGTGCTGTAATGAGGCCGACCCGCTCGAAGGAACCCGGCTGCAGACCGAATACACGACCGTCGTCGACCCGGCGGAACTCGTCCCGCTGGCCATCGCGATGGGAATCCACGTGATAGCGGCAATTCTGCAGACCGGGCTCGCGCTCTTCCTGATCGCTTCGGGTGTCTACGCGCTCGCTCGCCCTGGCGGCGATTCGGTTTGGGCGGGACGACTCGGGCTGGCTGTCAGCGGTGTCGCGGTTTCGAAGGTGTTTGCCGGTCTTCGAATCGGACTCGGTGTGCTTTTGGTGCTGCCGTTTCTCACGGGCGCGCCCACGCTCGTATCTCTCGTCGCCGGCGTCCTTGCGTTCGGGGTTCTCCTCCTCGCGGAGCGCGCTCTTCCCAAAGGCGGGGTCCCGCGGGGGCGAATGGCCCGGCGGGTCGCGATCTTCGCCACGGCCGCGGTCGCCCTGTTCATCGTCTGGGAAGGCGAAGACGGATTGGCTCTCGCCGTCGCCCTCACCACGAACATGTCCGAGTCGCGTGTGCACGAACTCGACTGGCAGCACGAGAAGGACGTGGGCGCGCCCAAGGTCGGCGACGTCGCACCCGATTTCGAACTGCAGGACCCGGAGGGAGAGACCGCTGTGCGTCTCTCCGACTTCCGCGACAAGAGGCCGGTGGTCCTCGTCTTCGGGAGCTATACTTGACCTCCCTTCAGTAGTGGGGCCGGGCGTCTCACCGAACTTTACGAGAAGTACAACGACGAGGTCGAGTTCATCGTCGTGTACGTGAAGGAAGCGCATCCGACCGACAAGTGGTGGCTCGGACGGTCGCGCACGCAGCGCGTCCTTCATGGGTTGTCCGGCAACCCGGCTCGGTTGGATGTGAAGGACCCGGTCAACCTCGAGCAGCGCCGCAAGGTCGCCGCGAGCTGTCAGGCAAATCTCTTCGACGGTGTCGTGCCGCTGTACGTCGACACGATCGCCGATGAGGTGAGTGCGACCTATGCGGGGAAGCCGACGCGGATCTACCTGATCGGGAAGGATGGCCGCGTAGTCTACAACCCGGGAATCGGTCCGTTCGGCTTCAACCCGGACCACCTGGGCAACGAGATCGAGCAGTACCTCTCCGCCGGCTGACGGCGCCGCGCTAGTTCACGTCGATTGCGCTGCGGAAGGCTTCGGGATCGAGACCGTATCGCCGCAGAAGGGCCGTGAAGACTTGCTGCTGTAGGGCGGGATCGAGGCCCTCCCACTGGCTCCGCATCGATTGGCGCTCTCCGTCGTCGAGCGGACCATGGAGGATCCGCCCGCCGAACGCCCCGGCCCAGTCCTGCGCGTTCGGTTGTCGCTTCGGCCCCTGGCCTTGGCCGCCGGTCGGCGCGGCCGGGCCACGGCTCTGCTTCGGCGCGACGGCGTGTGCGTCCCCGGTGCTTTCCTTGGCCATCGACACGAAGGCGGTGAGGAGTTCGCCGATGTCTCGATCCAGCTCGGAGACACGCTCTTCGAGTCGAGCGCTCTCCTCCTGGTATCGGGTGGCGCGCTGCTCGGACACCCAGATGCCGATCGCGGGACCCAAGATCCCCGCTCCGATCAGAGCCACGTAGAGGCTCGTGGTGAACCATCGACGGTCGGTCTCGATTCGGATGACCCGTTCCTGCAGCTCCCACAAACGACCGTCATCGACGGGCGGCTGGTTTTTCGGGGCGGCAGGGGCGGGTTCGCGTCCGATGGGGCGCGGTGGGAGCATGGACTCCGGACGATATCAGCGGGGGGCCGCCGCGCACTACGCGAAAAATGGGCGAAGAGAGGCCTATAGGTTCTAGCGGATCTTCGGGGTTCCGACGACGCCAGCGGGCCCATGCGAGCCCATTCGGGGCCGTTGTCCGGAGCGTTTTGTTTTCGGATGGGATGGGATGTAGTGCTTCGTCGATTGACGAGCGTTGGGGCGCTGTTTCCCGAACGTACCGACTTTTGAAAGCGAGCCCCCAATAGTGGAACGATTACCCTGGGCCGCGGCCCTCCTCTTGCTCATCCCGACGCTGGTGTTGGCGCAGGGGGAGACTGTTGCCCCATCGACCTACGTGGAGGATTCCGAGGAACCCGTCGCGCTCGGCGGCGAGGAGTACGAAGCTGATGCTGCGGGCGCCCAGGCCGAGGCCGTCGAAGACACGGGGTCGGCGACCGGGCTTTCCCGCCGCAGTGCCGACCGCGTCGAAGAAATCGTCGTGAGCGCTCGGAAGCGAGCTGAGCGGCTGGAAGACACGCCGGTGTCAGTAACGGCGCTCAGCGAGAGCACGCTGCGTGAGGCCGGCATTACGCGCGTGGATCAGATTCAGGAGCTGGTCCCGAACATGACGTTCCTGCAGAGCTTCGCGGGCGCAGCCGGGGTGCAGATCCGATTGCGCGGTGTAGGCACGTCGGCGCCCGGGCCGGCGTTCGATCCGGGCGTCGGGTTCTATGTGGACGGCGTGTTCCTCTCGCGCGCGCAGGGCGCTCTGATCGACGTCGTGGACGTGCAGCAGATCGAAGTTCTCCGCGGCCCGCAGGGGACGCTGTTCGGAAAAAATACCGTCGGCGGTTCGGTCAACCTCACGACCGTGAAGCCCGGGCCCGACCAGGAGGGCTTCATCATGGTCCGCCCCGGGAACCTCGGCGCCATCGACACGCGCGCGATGGTCAACCTTCCGATCGGGAGCGGGTGGCTCGAGGACCGATTGTTCACGCGTCTCGCCTTCGCGAGTGCGCAGAACCGTGGATACAATTACAACGCGTTTCGCGACGAGTACGTCTCCGATCGCAACTCGCTCAGCTTTCTCGGAAGCCTGCGCTTTCTGCCGATCGACGACGTGACGATCGACGTGAGCGGTACCTGGTCGAAGGACATCACTCAGGGGCGTGGTGGTCAGTGCGTGAACATCACGGAGGGCGGTCTCACGGCGCTCGTTCCAGGTGACTACCCGGCCGTGTGTGCCGAGACGCGCCCGTTCGAGTCCGGCGCGAATCTGGACCAGCTGAGCAACATCTCGAACTACGGCACGTGGGGCACCATCCGATGGGCTGCCGGCGACCTGGGTCCGATCGAGGACATCGCTCTCAAGTCGCTCACCTCCTGGCGCCAGCAGTCGATCCGCACACGGACGGACCTCGAGGGGAGCCGTATTGCGGTCGTTGATGTGAACCAGGCGGGAGGGAGCCCGACGGACGGTACGCCCGGGAGCGCGCAGCAGATTCAACAAGAGCTCCAACTGAACGCGAGCACCTGGGACGGACGGATCAACTTAGTCAGCGGCCTATTCACTTATTGGGAGAAGGCCGAGGCCGGCAATACGGTGTTCGTGCACGTCACGCCGACGGGTACGCCGACCGCGACGAACAGTGCGATCTCCACCGACAACTTCACCTGGGCGTTGTACGGACAGGGCACCGCGGACGTGACTGACTGGCTGAGTCTGACGGCGGGCATTCGCTACACGTCCGATCGCAAGGGCGTAGCGCAGTTCAACCAGGATACGTTCGACCCGAGTCTTCCGGGCTCCGGCGGAAGCGGAGAGAAAACCTTTCAGTCCTGGACGCCGATGGGGACCATCGCGTTGCTCGCACCGGAGAGCTGGATCGACGAGACGCCGATCGATCACTTGATGACGTACTTCAGGTACTCGCGGGGCTTCAAAGGCGGCGGATTCAACGCGGCGGTCCAGGCTGCGTCGACCGTGACACCCTCGCCGTACGATCCGGAGACGCTCGACAACTTCGAGGTCGGGTTCAAGACAATCACGTTCGACCGGCGTGTGACGATGAACGTCGCGCTCTTCTACGGAAAGTACGAGGACATCCAGATCACCGCGCAGCGAAGCCTGGAGGACGAAGAGGGGAATCTCACGGTACAGCGCCTGACCCTGAACGCCGCGAAGGCCACGACCCAGGGGGCCGAGGTCGAGATTCAGGCCCGGCCTCTGCCCGGCCTGAATCTCTCGGGGACGCTCGGATATCTCGACGCGACGTACGACAATTTCCCGGGCGCGCTCTCCGATCTGAACGGCCAGGCGATCGACCGTGGCGGTCAGGGCTTCAACAACGCGCCGAGCCTGCAGACCTTCCTGTCGGTCCAGTACTCTCTCCCCGTTTCCGCGGGCCTGGACAGCTCCCCATGGCTCGAAGGCTGGATCACGCCGCGGCTCGAGTGGGCCTACCGCGACCGCTACCACGTGCTCGGCCCCGAAGTCTCCGAGACGGTGCAGCCGGGCTACAACCTCATCAACGCACGCCTCTCCTACGACTTCCTGGACGACCGCGCGCAGGTTGCCCTCTGGGGCAAGAACCTGATCGACGAGGGCTTCATCGACGACGCCTTCGCCGTCGGCGCCGCCTTCGGCTCCGCCCTGCGCTTCTATGGCCTCCCCCGAACCTACGGGGCCGAATTGAGCTATCGCTTCTAAAGAAGACAGCAGTGGGGACACACTTCAGTGTGTCCCCAATGCAAACTATCACCCAGATGACGACCAGAGATTCCGCCGAGATTAAAGAACGTCCCCTCACTCCGGGGGCCTTGACGACTGCGCTTACCGGGGCGTTTCCGGGGGTGGAGGTCGCGGAGGTGCGGGTTCTCGAGCGGTCGACGGGGACGAACAGCAATGCGCGCATTGGTCTGACCTATCGCCATCGGGAAGGTGCTCCGGAGACTCTCTTCGTGAAGCTTCCCTCGACGGGGGCCACGCAGCGGGAGCTCGTGCGGAAGAGTGGGATGTCCGAACGGGAACTCGGTTTCTATCGGGACGTCGCGCGGGACGTGTCGCTTCGCGTCCCGGGGGTTTACGGGACGGAGTTCGACCGCGAGACCGGCGACTTCGCGATGCTGCTCGAGGACGTGGTCACCACCGGTTGTCGGTTCTTGTCCCCAGCGGAGAAGATCTCGTTTGAGACCGCGCGCGGCGCCGTGGAAGATCTCGCGGATCTACATCTCACGCATCGGACGAACGATGCGCTTCGCGAGCGGACCCGGTGGGTCGGTCCCCAGATCCGGCTGCGCGAGTATGGCGCGGGGATGCTCGGCCTGGCCCTCGAGCATTGCCGGGCGGGTCTCACCGATGAGTTCGCGCGGATTGCGCAGTTCTACATCGATCATCACGACGCGGTGCAGGACGAGTGGGACAAGGGCGCCTGGTCGATCGTTCACGGGGACTGTCATTGGGGGAACTTGTTCCTCGACGGCGAGCGGATCGGGTTCTTCGACTGGGGCTGCATGGCCTACATGCCGGGCATGCGCGACGTTGGCTATTTCTTGTGCATGGGTCTCTCCGTCGACGACCGGCGGCGGTATGAGCGCGACCTGATCCAGGTCTATCTCGACCGGATTGCCGCCGGCGGCGGACCGCCGATGGGGATGGACGAAGCCTGGGAGATGCATCGCCTACACGCGGCCTACGCGGTGCCCGCGTCCGCACCCGCCTCGATCTACGGGCTCCTGAAGGACAAGGTCGAATTCGATCCGGAGTTCGTCGCCGAATTCCTGGTCCGCTCGAGCGCCGCGATCGCTGATCTGGACGCGTACGATGCCCTTTCGACCCGGGTGCTCTCCGCGCCTGAGGGGCCGTAACCGAAATGCAGGCGTGTCAATTGGGCCCTTGTCTGGGGCCGGTCCGCTCACCTAAAATCTGGTGTCGCGCACCTCGCGTCTGCCCTTCGCGCAGTTGCGCCCAACTCCCGGGGCCCTTGTTGAATCTACTACGTCGATCCTTCGCGCTTGCCGCGGCCGTTCTCATTGCAATTCCTGCTGCAGCGAGTGCGCAATCGATCGCCCGCCAGTGGAACGAGCTGAACCTGGAGGCCACTCGTCGCGATCTGGCGCGTCCCACGGTGCACGCCCGCAACCTCTTCCACACGTCGGTCGCGATGTGGGACGCTTGGGCGGCGTACGACGAATACGCGCTGACTTATCTGAACCACGAGCGCGCGTCCGCCGGTGACGTGGCCGCGGCGCGCGCCGAGGCGATCAGCTTTGCGGCGTACCGGGTCCTCTCGTCACGGTTTGCGACGTCGGTGGGTAGCGCCGTCACGCTCCCGGCGCTCGACGCGAAGATGGATGCGCTTGGCCACGACCGGAACTTCACGAGCGAGGTGGGCGACACGCCGGCCGCTCTCGGAAACCGCATCGCCGCCGCGGTCTTGGCCTTCGGCGCCGCCGACGGCTCGAACGAGGCGAACGGCTACATCAATCAGTTCTACCTCCCATCGAACCCCCCAATTCTTCCGGCGCTGTCCGGAAACCCCGATCTCGTCGATCCCAATCGGTGGCAGCCGATCGCACTCGACTTCTTCATCGATCAAGCGGGGAATACTATTCCGGGTGGGTATCCCGAGTTTCTGAGCTCGGAGTGGGGGATCGTTACGCCGTTCGCGCTGAGCCCGGCGGATCTCACGATCTACAACCGAGGTGGGTTCGACTATTGGGTCTACCACGATCCGGGCGTGCCGCCGGAGTTCGGTGGCGCGACGAACGACGAGTACCACACGACGTTCGAGCAGGTGCTGGAGTGGAGCGCTCGCCTCGATCCCGCCGACGGCGTAATGATCGACATCAGCCCGAACGCGCGCGGGAACAACACGCTCGGCACCAACGACGGAATGGGCTATGCGGCCAATCCCAAGACGGGGCTCCCCTATGAGCCAGAGGTCGTTTTGGCGGGAGACTACTACCGGACCCTGGCAGAGTTCTGGGCCGATGGCCCCGACTCCGAGACGCCGCCGGGACATTGGTTCGTGCTCGCGAACGACGTGGCCGACCACGCGGAACATCAGTCCCGCATCGGCGGCGTCGGCCCCGTCGTCGATCCGCTCGAGTGGGATGTGAAGGTCTACCTCACCCTCGGAGGCGCGATGCACGACGTCGCGATCTCCGCGTGGGGGACGAAGGGTTGGTACGACTCCGTGCGCCCGGTCTCGGTCCTGCGTTTCCTCGCGGATCTGGGCCAGCGCAGCGATCCGCTCGAACTGTCGTATCACGCGGACGGCATTGCACTGGAGCCGGGTCGCGTCGAGGTAGTCGCTCTCGCGACCGTCGCTCCCGGCGAGCGCCACGAGCACCTCGCTGGCCCGGGCAATGTCAACGTAGGCAAGATCGCCGCGCGAGCGTGGCGTGGACCGGACTACATCGCGGATCCGTTGACGGACACCGCTGGCGTGGACTGGATCCTCGTCGAGAATTGGTGG
Source organism: Candidatus Binatia bacterium (assembly GCA_029243485.1). Lineage (NCBI taxonomy): Bacteria > Candidatus Binatota > Binatia (SeqCode) > Binatia bacterium. Next base: position 26,324 of record JAQWRY010000018.1, read on the forward strand.
CCGTACCAGCGCCCGAGTTTCGTCACGCCGCCGTTTGCCGGCTACGTCTCCGGGCACAGCACGTTCAGCCGGGCGGCGGCCGAGGTGATGACGCAGCTGACGGGTGACGCGTACTTTCCCGGTGGTCTGGGTGAGTTCGAGGCACCGCAGGATGCGTTTCTCGTGTTCGAAAATGGTCCGAGCATCGACGTGACCCTTCAGTGGGCCACGTACTTCGACGCTGCCGACGAGTGCAGCTTGTCGCGGATCTACGGTGGCATCCATCCTTCCGGGGACGATATCCCCGGCCGCTTCATGGGTGCTGCCATGGGCCCCGACGCGGTGGCTCTAGCGACGTCCTACTTCGGTCCTCATCCGACGCTCGAACTCTCCCGCGCGACCGCGTGGCCGCGTAGTCAGGGCCGCGGAAAGATCTCTCTGAAGGGAACGCTTCGGACTGGCGTCTACGGGGCGACTGACGTTCTCGACGTGTCTAGCGGGTTTGAGGTCACCGTGACGGACGACCTCACCTTGAATGAGGTCGGCGTCCTAGACGCGGACGACTGCGTCACGAAGAAGAACGGCAAGATCAGGTGCCGCTCGGACGACAAGACCTTGAAGGTCACGTTCAAGCCTTCGAAGCAGACCCCGGGTGAGTATGGGATCACCGTGAAGATCAAGGGTCGGGACTTCGGGGAGCCCGTCGCGGGGCCCATTCGCGTCGACCTTGCGGCCGCCGGAGTCGAGTGGGCAGGGCGCATCACATTGTGCGCCGGCCTGAACGCGAAGGTCGTCTGTAAGAACTGATCCGTCGACGTCAGGACGGATAGTTCGACGCCAGCCCCTCGAGCGTCTCGAAGAAGCCGTGCTTCATGTCGTCGATGATTTCGGCGACGGGTCGTACGGCGTCGATGCGGCCGGCAACCTGGCCGGTGAGCGCGATGCCCTTTTCGATCTCGCCCTTGAAGTACACGTCATCGACGTGACCCATCATCTCCGTCATGGCCGAGTCCGGATCGCGCTCGAGCGCGGCTGTCTTCTCGGTTCGGATGCAGCGTAGGGCGGGTGCTCCGGCCGGCTTGAGGAGGACGGTGTCGGTTTCTGCCGCCCCTGTGATCGCGCTCTTCCAATTCTCGTGGACGGGTGACTCGGCGGCCGAGACCATTCGCGTCCCCATCTGTACGCCCTCGGCGCCGAGCGCGAACGCCGCCGCCATCGTTGCGCCGTCGCAGATCCCGCCCGCGGCGATGATCGGCACATCGACCTTCGAGCGCACGAGCGGCAGTAGGACCATCGTCGAGACTTCCTTGTGATTCTTGAAGCCGCCGCCTTCACCGCCCTCGACGACCAAGCCGTCCACGCCGGCATCGACGGCCTTCAGTGCCGCGCGCAATGTGGGCACGACGTGGAAGACTGTCAGGCCGGCCGCCTTGAGCGTCGACGTATACTTCCGGGGATCGCCGGCCGAGGTCGTAACGAATCGAACGCGCTGCTCGATCACGAAGTCGATGATGCTCGGGTCGCGGACGAAGGCCTGTGCGACGTTCACCCCGAATGGCTTGTCTGTGAGCTCGCGCATCTTGCGGATCTCGTCGCGAATGGCGTCGAGCTGCCCCGACGACGTTTCGATGATTCCGAGGGCGCCGGCGTTGGAGACGGCCGATGCGAGCTGGGCGCGCGCGATGAACCCCATCGGGGCTTGAACAATCGGGGTTTCGATGCTGAGCAGGCGGGTGATTCGGTTGTCGAACTTCATGGTCGCTATTGACACTAATTATGCCAATATGTCAATCGGATTTGGCGGAGACGCGGATCTCGACGAGCGTCGCATTCAGGTCTCCCTTGGGTCGGGCCACGACGACCTCGTCGTCGAGTTCCTTTCCGAGGAGGGCGAGCGCCATCGGAGACTCGGCGCTGATGTATCCGAGTTCGAGGTTGGTCTCGTCCGGGCCGACGATTCGGTAGATGAACTCGTCGCCAGTCTCGTCGTCCTCGAGGGTCACCCAGCATCCGAAATGCACGCGGCCGTCGTCCGGTGGTGGTTGCCGGACGATGGTGAGGACTTTCAGGCGGTTGCCGAGGAAGCTGAGCTTGCCGTGGATCCGACCGAGCTTCATTTTGCTGTAGGTGTACTCGGCGTTCTCGGAGCGATCACCTTCCGCCGCCGCAACCGCGACGGCGTCCGCCACGACACGGCTCTGTTTCCACAGCTCCTCGGATTGCCGCTGAAGCGCCGCGTAGCCGTCGGGCGTGATCTGACCAGGCTTACGCGATTCGTCCGGTCTCTTGCGTGTTCGAGTGCCCAGCGGCTGGTGCCCTCAGTCGAGAAGCTCGAGGACGTTCTCCGACGGCCTCGCGATGACCGCTCGCTCGCCGCGTAGGATCACGGGTCGCTGCATGAGCTTTGGATGCTCGAGAAGTAGGGCGATCACCTGCTCGCGTGTCTGATAGTCGTCTTCGTTTAAGCCGAGTGCCTTGAAGTTCTTGTCCTTCCGCACCAGGTCGGCGGGAGGGTTCGGCAACAGATCGAGGAATCGCTCGAGGGTGGTTTGGTCGAGAGGGTCGTTCATGTACTCGATGACGTCGCACGCGACGTCGCGTTCGCGCAGGATGTCCAGCGCGCCGCGAGATTTGCCTCAACCAGGGTTGTGATAAACGAGCAGCTTGTCCATGAGTTTTCGGTAGCGGGAGTTCTCGTCCGGAGCAAGAGGTCAGGAGGGGGACGTTGGTTAGTCTCGCGATTTTTGTTTAGTCGCGGACGCCAAGCGCCTCGGGCCGAGCTGAAGTTCCACCGCGACTAAACAAAAATCGCGAGACTAACCAACGTCCCCTCAGCGGCCTCAGCGGGCGGCCGGGAAGTCGAATGTCATCTGCAGGTGGGTGCCGTCGTCGAGCTGGACAGTCGTTTCGATCTCTCGCGCGGACGCAACGTCGTTTCCGACTAGTCGGTCGCCTTCGGGATTTAGGGGCACGGGTTCGCTTCCGTCGAGTACGACCCAGCCGGCAGCCGGGCGTACGGGTCGCCTTCGGGCGTCGCTGACGAACGTTTCGATCTTCCCGTCTCGCCGTCGCACTTCGATGTGATGATCCCCGCTCATTCCGAGTTGGCCGCCGTGGTGAGGGGTGTGGTCGGAGTGCGTCGCCCCGTGCTCGGCGACGAAGACGAACCGGGCGAGAGGCATTGCGGCGAGAAGTAGCCCGCCGGCGATTGCGCCCAGGAGGCGCAGGGGCGTTAGCCCGGGCTTTTCGAGATCCGCCACGTGACGAAGATCATGATCAGTGCGGGGAGGTAGATCCCAGGGAAGTCGATGGACCAGTGCTCGGGGCCGACGAGACCGCGCGTCGTGTCGATGACGTGCACGATCGCGTGCATGACGTAGAACCCCGTCACCATGAGGCACGCGGGTACGCGCCATGAGGGGCGCACTGCGGCGCCGCCGAGCCCGATCGCCGTCAGCGTGAACACCGCGCCGATGTCGCGGATGAAGTGCTCGTTCATCGGTCCGAAGTCCGGCACGCCGGCAGGGAGATTCTCGTACCAATGCGGGGGGTCGGTCAGCATCCACAGCCCAGTGGCGAGGTTCCCGAAGGCGAACAGGCCGAGGACGATCGCCCATGCGTCGAAACGGATCTTGCTGGAGTCGGGCGTGGTGGTGGGCGATGAAGTCTGCATGCGGGCCTCCCTTCGGGTCAAACGTCTCCGGAGCCTCGGAAGCTACACCATCCTCCCGCGCTGGCTACTCCGGGCGGGCGGGCCATCTGTCTCGGTTTTGCGCGAGGTGGTAGGGAGCCTGCGTGCCCGCCTTCCGATTTCCCACGCTTTTTCTGGTCCTGCTGGCCGCCGCGGCCTGCGGTGACGGGGCCCGCACGGCGACGGATTCCGGGATCGCACCCATTGATCCTGTTCCGCGGGTAGAGCCCGTCGACCCGATCGACGTTTCGGCGATCGAAGGATGCGGGCTCTTGCAGCAAAGGCACTGCCTGCTGCCGTTCCCGAGCGACGACTACACCGACGCCGACGCTGCTACGGAAAGTGGCCGCCGCGTCGCGTTGCCCGCGGGTCGCGGACCCCGGCAGCCCGACGTCCGTCTGAGCTGCTGGACCGGGCGGCAGTTCCTTCGTGCCTTCGGTCATTCCCCTCGGCGGCAAAGTGTAGGAAGAAGGGGAACGACGCCTGTCACGAACTACGAGAAAGTCGACGTCTATCCGATCGACCCCGAGGTTCAGGAGCAGATGCTCCTCGAGCAAAACGAGTGCACGTTCATGTGGCACACCCGCGACTCGTGGCCGATCGGAATGATCATGAGCTACGTCTGGCGAGACGGATGCTTCTGGCTCACGGCGACGAGTCAGCGTAAGCGCGTCCCGGCGTTGCGTCGCGACGATCGGGTGTCGGTCGCGATTTCAAGCGTGGGCACGAAACTCGGCCCAGCCAAGGGCCTGACGGTCAAAGGGAGATGCGCGATCCGGGAGGACCGGGAGACCAAGGATTGGTTCTATCCCGCGCTCGCGGCGGCCATCCTTCCGGGAATGGAAGACGCGCAGAGGGCCTTCGTGAAGATGCTGGATTCGCCCAACCGGGTGGTTTTCGAGGTGAAGCCCGAGAAGGAGTTCAGTTTTGACGCTACGAAAATGATGGAGGACTCGTTGTTCTCATGAGGTGAGACACCGAACGAGCCCGCGTTTCTTCTGTTCAGGTCTCTTGGGGGAGGCTCGCGAATCCTAGGCTTTTCGCGGCGCACGGTTTCCGGATACCCCGAGGCAGCTTCCACTTCCTTGGCTGATCCGGAGGATCTCATGCTCTCTCGCTCCCATCCTGGCTCTCCTCACGCCGATGTTCTCTCTGCCGGTTCTGGTGCCAAGTGCACTTGCGGCAACCGCGGAAGAGAAGTGCATCAACGCGCTAAACAAGGACTTCTGGAAGGCGCCTTCCGCGCGGGCCAAGGGGAACGCCACGTGCATGAAGGACGCTCAAACCGGGCAGCTCGGCCTGACGACGGCCCAAGACTGCCTCGAGCTCGACCGGAAGGGCAAGGTCGACAAGTCCATCGTGAAGGCGTCCGTCGACGTTCTGGCGGGCGAGGAGTGTGAAGACGACAACGACTGCTCCGCGGGCGACGTTTGCGGGAATTGTGAATGCGGCCCCCCGCTCGGGAGCTGGTTCTTCAACGTCGCGGCTGGCTCGAGCGCGAACTGTCCGGCGGATAGCCCGGCGGTTTCGTTCCTTAAGGGCCGAGGTCTGCCGACTGGTGGGCTGCTCGGTACGATCCGCAGCATTACGCGCGGCAACTTCCGCGCGAGCGCCAACTTCGAGCTCGTGTCCGTCGTCACCGTTCGTTGCTTCCCTGACGGGCACGAGAGCGCGGCAAGCAGGAGTCTTGCGACGATGAAGCCCAACCCTGTCTGCACGAACGTTCCGAACACGTCGAGGAAGCGCGTGACGAGCACCACGAGGAGAACAAGAATGCCGAAGTTGATCTCACCCAGGCTTCGGGCGGTGGATCCGTGCCATAGGAGGGCTCCGGCGATCACGAGCACGCCGAAGATCCACGCGGCCACGATACCGAAGCAGTGGTATTTCTGGCCGCTCGGCAGCAGCCGCACCGACTGAAGTACGACCAGGGCGAGGGCCGCGGTCTACAGCGCCCAGGCCATGACCCCCGGATCTCCTCGCAGATAAAGCGGTCCCCAGGAGAAGAAACTGCCGGTGAGAAGAACCGCGACGGGCGACCCGGTATGGCGCGTCGGCACGATTGGATGGGCGCTTCGCCACGCGAGAGGCGCCGTTAGCACCAGCCACACCAGGAACGACGCGATCGAGTTGCCCGAGAGCTGGAACGTCTGTGCGTAGAGTCCGATCCCGAGGAGCGGCAGAATCAGCCAGATGATCTCGAGCGAGACGGCAAGAGCTACAGCACGCGACTGCGCCCGGACCGCCCCCTCCCCAATCGCGCCGAGGAGCACGCGGAACGCCGCGATGCGCACCTCGGGACCGATCTGTTCCCAGTTGGTCGCGATGAGGAGCGAGATTCCGGCGAGGGCGAGCAGGCCGGCGAGAATCGCCAGCCAGGTGGTGCCCGAAATTTGTGCTTCGGGTTCGGATTCGTCTGTGCGGACCAGAATCGCGCGGCGTTGCTCACCGCTGATGATTCCGCCGTGTTCCGCGTCGGCGCGAACCTCGGCGAGTCGGTCTCCCTGTCCGGTCCGTTGTTGCTAGTAGAACCCGGCGACGAGTCCGAGGAGGATACCCAATCCACCCACCGTCTCCTTGTAGCCGGTTCGTGGAGATCAGCCGAATGTCGACGGCGGCGGGACCGCGATCAAGGTTCGTTCAGGAAGCGGATCTTGAGCCGACACTTCATGCTCGTACCGACCGGGTCCAAGCCGTCGTGATCGCTGTACTGCCTATTCTTCGGCGCGGCGGCGATGACGGAGACCTTGGTCGGTGGCAGTCTGGCGAGATCGATGATCGCGATCGCCTGGTCGTTGGTGTCGGCGCTGCCGAAGAAGTCCCGGACCTCGTCGTCCATGAACGCCGTGATCGTAGCGGGCAAAGTCGCCCCCCCCCCCCCGTGAGCCAGTCGAGCACACGGTTGCTGCTCGGACAGTCGACGTCGAACATGCAGTGCGCGCCTTTGCTCGGGCCGCCCTTGCAGATTTTGTAGTCGGAAAGAACGCATCCGGATCCGCTCGGTCCCGAGCCCCAGGCGGGGGTTGTGCCGATGACCAGAAGGCAGCTCAGTAGGGCGGTCTGGATACGGCGTCGCTCAGACATGGCGCGATCTCCTTCGGGAGCTTCGTGCCGCCCGAACTCCGAGTCTCCGATCCATGCCCCCGCCGAATCCGGTTTGGGGGGTCGAAAATTCATGGCCCTGTGGGAGCCGTCCCGGGCCCGGTGCCAGGTATGTTGCTGCACTAGAGCGCACCCGGTACCAATGAAACGTGGCGGACGTACCGCAACTGGTGCGCCAGTACTTCGCAAATCGAGGCGGTGAGGAGTGAATAAGAAGCTCGTTTTACCGCTGGCGGTTCTCGGTGCGTCGGCGGCGATCGCTGGTGTGCTGTTGAGCACCAGCAGCCCGGTTGAAAGCCGGCCGGCCGAGCGTCTCATCCGGGCCGTGCGGACGGTTCCCGTGGAGATGGAGACGGTGAGTCTCGACGTGAGGTCGCAGGGGACGGTCGCGCCGCACGCCGAGAGCGAACTCATCCCTGAGGTTTCCGGGCCGGTCGTCTGGACGTCCCCCGCGCTCGTCTCTGGCGGGTACTTCAAGGAGGGCGAGCCCCTTCTGCGCATCGATCGCGCCGACTACGAGGCGGCGGTGAGCCGTGCTCGAGCCATGTTGGCGCGTGCTGAGGGAGAGCACGAACACGGGCAGAAGGCCCTCCAGCGCCAGCAGGACCTCGCCAAGCGAAGCATCGCGAGCGACTCCGAATTGAACGATGCAGAGCGCGTGGCCCGGGTCGCCGCGGCCGGGCTCGACGAGGCACGGGTGGCTCTCGATCAGGCCGAGCGCGATCTCTCGCGCACGGAGATTCGCGCGCCCTACACGGGTCGGGTGCGCACTGAGCAGGTCGATGTCGGGCAGTTCCTGAGCCGCGGCCAACCGTTCGCGAAGGCCTACGCGACGGACTTCGTCGAGGTTCGATTGCCGATCGCAGATTCTCAACTCGCCTTTCTCGATTTGCCGTACTGGGGAGATCCGACCGCGGCGGCAGGCGAGCTGCCCAGCGTGACGTTGCGCGCGAAGTTCGCCGGCCGTGAGCACTCGTGGCAAGGCCGTATCGTTCGGACGGAAGGCGAGATCGACGCGAAGAGCCGGTTGGTGAACGTCGTCGCCCGGATCGATAACCACAGGGGCGGGGCGCAGTCGCCTCTCCCCGTAGGCCTCTTCGTTCAGGCGCAGATCGAGGGTCGACGCGCCGACGACATCGTAATCATTCCGAGGCAGGCGCTGGACGGTCCCGGCCGGGTTCTCGTCGTCGATCAGGACGATCGGCTTCGGTTCCGCGACGTCGAGGTGCTCCGGATCGCAGGTGAAGACGCGCTCATCGCAAAGGGCCTCGCTCCCGGCGAACGGGTTTGCGTTTCGTTGGTGCAGGCTCCCGTCGAGGGGATGCAAGTCCGCGCCGTGGAGGATGCGGAGGCCGCCGCGGGCGCTCGTTCGTGAAGTCCATCGTCGCCTGGTTCGTCGACAATCCGATTGCGGCGAACCTGCTGACGGTTCTGCTGATTCTGGGTGGGTTGCTGACGATGCGCACCATCCGGCAGGAGGAGTTCCCGAACATCGATTCGGAGGTCGTGCGCGTCACCGTGCCCTACCTGGGTGCCGCGCCGGAGGAGGTTTCGGACGCGGTCTGCGTGCGCATCGAGGAAGCGATCGCCGGCACGCCCGGGATCGATCGCTACTCGTCCAACGCCAGCGAAGGCAGCTGCACGGTCATGATCGAGCTCATCGAGGGGAGCGATCGCAGCACGATCGTCGGAGAGATCGAGAGCAAGGTCGACGGTATTTCGACCTTCCCCGTCGAGACGGAGAAGCCCGTCGTTGCGTACCTCGTGCTCACGCAGGACGTGATCAAGATCGCGATCTCCGGTGCCGCCGACGAAAAGACCCTCAAAGTTCTGGCGCAGCAGATGCACGACGAATTGGTGGTGCTCCCGGAAGTCTCGCAGGTCGACGTCGCGTACACACGGCCCTATGAGATCTCTATCGAGGTTCCGGAGCAGACGCTTCGGCAGTACGGTCTTACGTTCGACCACGTCGTGGAAGCGGTGCGAGCCTCGTCGATGGACCTCCCCGGGGGGTCTCTCAAGACCGAGGGCGGAGAGATTCTTCTGCGGTCCGAGGGTCAGGCGTATCGGCGGGAAGAATTTTCGTCGATCGCGGTTCTCACCCGACCGGACGGGAGCACGGTCGACCTCGGTGACGTCGCGGAGATCGTGGACGGGTTCCGCGACGACGACATTCGCGCGTACTTCGACGGCGAGCCGGCCGCGGTGGTGCAGGTGAACCGGGTAGGTGAGGAAAGCATCCTCAACATCGCGCGCGCTGTTCACGCTTATGTGGGACAGGCACGACTGCGCCTCCCCGAAGGCATCGTGCTGACGACCTGGAACGATGAAGCGGCGAGTCTTCGCGGACGAGTCAACGCGCTCGTGGGTAACGCGGGGGGCGGACTGGTGTTCGTCCTGCTCGTACTCGCTTTGGTGCTGCGCTTTCGGCTTGCGATGTGGGTGGCGGCCGGAATTCCGATCGCTCTGCTGGGTGCGCTCATGCTCTTCCCGGTGTTCGATTTTTCCATCAGCACCATCGCCGTCATGGGCTTCATTCTCGTCCTGGGAATCGTGGTGGACGATGCAATCGTCGTCGGTGAGCGCGTTTTCGCGTTCGAGCAGGAGGGTCATTCGCCACGGGACGCGGCGGTCCTGGGTACGACCGACGTACTGATCCCCGTCGTTTTCGGCGTGCTGACGACCATCGTCGCGTTTGCGCCTCTCGTCGTCGTGCCCGGTCGGATGGGGCAGTTCTTCGGGGTTCTCGGCGGGACGGTCATCCTCTGCCTGATTCTCTCTCTGGTGGAAGCTCTTCTGGTGTTGCCCTCGCACCTCGCGCATCGGAGCCGCGAGGCGGCCGACGACGTGCCGAGAGAGGGGTGGTCGCGTCTGCAGGACAAGGTCTCGGGTGGACTCGACCGGTTCGTCGTAAACAAGTACCAGCCCGCGCTGGACAGAGTGCTCGAGTGGCGCTACCTCGCGATGTCGATTGCGGTCGGCGTGCTGATCGTCACCCTGGGGCTCTTCCTGAGCGGACGAATCGGATTCCAGTTCTTCCCGGGAATCGAGGGCGACCGAATCTACGCGACGCTCACGATGCCGCCGGGAACCCCGCTCGCGCGTACGGAGGCCGCCGTTCGTCAACTCGAAGACGCCGCGTTGGCCATCGAGGCCGACTACCGCGCGGAGCACGGCGACTCCGAAACCCTGGTCGTTCACACGCTGTCGTCGATCGGTCGTCAGTCCCCGCGTGGGGGGCCGTCCTCGGTCTCTACGGGTGGAGGGACGCACCTGGCGCAGCTGCGGCTCGAACTTCCGTCGTGGAATGACCGTGAACTCACCGCCGGAGAAATCGGCGCGCGGTGGAGGGAGAAGGTCGGCGTGGTTCCCGACGCCGTTGAACTCAAGTTTGAGGCCTACTCGATGCACGCGGGGAGCCCGATCGGGCTGGTCCTGTCGTCGAGCCGGCCGGAGGATCTCGTCGCGGCTTCCGCCGAGCTCCGCGAGGCGCTGGCGGGATACGCCGGTGTGCTCGACGTCTCGGATTCGTTCCGGGCCGGCAAGGAGGAACTTCGTCTCAAGCTGTTGCCCGAAGCCGAGCCGCTGGGCATCACCCTGAATGACGTCGCTCGCCAGGTGCGCACCGCGTTCTACGGTGCCGAGGTTCAACGGATTCAGCGGGGCCGAGACGATGTCCGCGTGATGGTCCGCTATCCCGCCGACGAACGGCGCTCGCTCGGGAATTTGGAAAGTATGTGGATTCGGGCGCCCGATGGGACCGAGATTCCGTTCGCGGCGGTGGCGCGGGCGGAGCCGGGTCGTGGGTTCGCAAACATCGAGCGCATCGATGGTCGTCCAGTCGTGACGGTCAGCGCGGACATCGACCGGAGCGTGGCTTCTCCGGAAGATGTGATGGCGGCTCTCCGCGCGGACGTCTTGCCGGGTCTCCAGAGCCGCTACCACGGACTCCAGTACGGGCTCGAGGGCGAGCAGCGTGAGCGGGCCAAGGCTCTGGGCGGGTTGGCAAAAGCGTTCGGTTTCGCGATGCTGATCATCTACGCGTTGCTCGCGATTCCCCTGCGGTCGTACGCGCAGCCCTTCGTCATCATGTTGGCGATTCCGTTCGGGGCGGTGGGCGCCGTTCTCGGGCATGCGGTGATGGGCTGGAATCTCGTTTTTTTCTCTGTCTTGGGGATCGTGGCCCTGGCTGGAGTCGTCGTGAATGACAGCCTCGTTCTCGTGGACTTCGTGAATCGTGAAGTCGCGCGTGGTGCTTCGGTTGCAGAGGCCGCGCGGACAGCCGGAGCGAAGCGCTTTCGCGCGATCTTCCTGACGTCGGTCACGACGTTCGCCGGCTTGGCACCGCTTATGGTCAACGCATCCGAAGCCACATTCTTCGTCGTTCCGATTGCGATCTCTCTTGCCTTCGGAGTGCTCGTCGCGACGGCGGTTACGCTGTTTCTCGTCCCGAGCGGCCTCTTGATCGTGGATGACTTTCACAATTGGGTTGGCTCGGTCCGCGAGAACGAGGAGCCGGGTGCACCGGTGGAGACCGTCTGAAATGAAGTCGTATCGTGTCGTGCAATGGGGAACCGGGAACGTGGGCGGGGAAGCCCTCCGGTCGATCCTCGACGCTCCCCACCTCGAGCTTGCCGGTGTCCGCGTGTACACGAAAGAGAAGCACGGGGTGGATGCGGGAACGCTGCTCGGCCGCGACCCGGTCGGCGTAGCGGCGACCACGCGGATCGAGGACATCCTGGCGACGGATGCCGACTGCGTCTCCTACATGCCCCGCATCGCGGACCTGGACGATGTCTGCCGCCTCCTCGAATCGGGGAAGAGCGTCGTCGCGACGCCCTTTCTGTTCTACGCGCATGCGCTCCCCGCGGCCGACCGCGATCGCGTCGAGCGGGCATGCGCTGCCGGGGGAAGCTCGGTGTGTGGCATGGGGATCCATCCGGGATTCGTGGGGATGGTTCTGCCTCTGGCGCTCTCGGGTGCGGTGCGCCGCGTCGATCGCATCACCGTGCAGGAGCGCGCGAACTGGGACTTCTATGACAGCCCCCGGATCACGTTTGACAACATGCGCTTCGGTCGCGACCCGGAGGACGCGACTCTCGCCGCGAATCCGTTTGCGCGGTTTAACAGCGATCTCTTTCAGCAGCAGATCCACATGCTCGGCGCGGGTCTCGACGCGGGACTCGACGAAGTGACCGAAGAGCAGATCCTCGTGACCGCGGAGGAGGGCTTCGACGTCGCCGCGGGACACATCGCGGCGGGGACGGTGCGCGGGCAGCGCTACCGCTGGTGCGGGCTCGCCGGTGGCGTGAGGCGCATCGAGATCGAGGCGCTGTGGACGCTCGGGCCGGACTACCCCGAGGGCTGGCCGCGGCCGAAGGACGGCTGGACGATCACGATCGAAGGCGAGCCGTCGCTGCGAAGCCACTTCATCAGCCTCGCGAGCTTCGAGCGGAAGGACGCGACGATCGAGGAGCACGTGCACTCCGCCGACATCGTGACGGCCGTACAGGCGATCCACGCGATCCCGAGCCTCTGCGATGCGCCGCCCGGCATTCGTAGCCCGCTCGATTTGCCGGCGCCTCGCAGCACCCTGGGCTTCGGTGCGAGTACGCGCTCGGCCTGAGCGATGGGGGTCCTACATCGCCTTCAGGAGGCGGGTGAGCTCGCCCATCGATTCGAAGTCCTTCGCGCCGCGGCCCGTGAAGTTGCCACCCATGTTGGCCAGGATGAAATGCGTGCAGCCGGCGTCGGCCAGAGGCGCGGCCTGCTCGGCGATCTGCTGCGGGGTGCCGAAGTAATACTGCGCGGCGAGTAGCTCGGGTGTCATGCGCGCCTGAGCGGCCTCCACGGATTCTCTGGTCGTCTTCGCGGGGATGAGCTCGATCTGGCCGGCGAAGTCGTCGCCGAACGGATGATCGAGGCCGTGCTGCCGCCAAACGGCGCCTGGAAGGCCGAGGCTGTTGTACGCGATGTACGGACTGGCCATCGCCTGCTCGATCAGATGAGCGCGGTCTTCGCCGATCACGAGGAGCATCGTTTGCGCGGCGACGAATCCGTCCATGGCTCGCCCGGCGGCCGCGGCGGCGCTCGAGATCACGCCAAGTCGCCGACCGTACTCCTCGCCGCTCACCGGCTGTCCCGGGAGCCACCCGTCGGCGAAGCGACCCGTCAGCCCGAGCATTCGAGGCGCGTGGGCGCCGATGAACAGAGGCGGCGGCCGATCTTGCCACAGCGGAAGGTCGAAGACGGCGCCGTCGAGTCGGTAGAAGCGGCCCTCGTAGTCGACCGGCGTTCCGCCACTCGCGAAGAGAAGCTGGAGCACCTCGAGCGCCTCTTCGAAGCGGGCGACTCGTTGCTTGGACGGGAGTCCGTACGGCTCGGTATTCTCTCGTAAGCCGTTCCCGATGCCGAGTACCACGCGACCCTCGGAGAGATAATCGAGCGTGACGAACGTCTGCGCCAGCGACACGGGGTGCCGGCGGATGGCCTCGGTGACCGAGGTGCCGATGCGCAGGTTCGGGAACTTCGCCGCGAAGTGCGCCATCACGGGGGCGGGGTCGAAAAGGGCGTCTCCCGAGTGAATCACGTTCGCGGCGGCGCAGATGTCCGGTGTCCAGAGCCACTTGGGCGCGAAGCCCATGAAATGATCCGGGAACCAGATCGTGTCGGCCCCCATCTTCTCGGCTTGCTGGATGGAGTAGGTCGAGACGAAGAGCGGCGCGAGACAGCCGTCCTGATAGCCCACCGAGATCTGAGACATGACGCCGTCATAGCGCGGAACCGGCCCAAGCTCGACCTGCGAACACGCGACCTGATAGGAAGCGCAAACCATGGAATTCGGAGTCCTGATTCACGGCTACATGCCGAAGAACCCGCATGACGCCGGCGCCGAGCACGACTGGGTCGAGCGCGAGATCGTTCCGGCGGCCGACCGGTGTGGGTTCAAGTACGTCTGGTCGACTGAGCACCACTTTCTCGAAGAGTACTCGCACCTTTGGGCCAGGACCCCGCGCACCGCAGCACGCGGTGTCGTGAGGGGACGCTTCGCTGATCAGGAGGAAAGATGTCTCTCCCGGAGCCCAACATCCCACCCGCGAACGATCTCGAGGCAAACGTGCGATGGCTCCGAGACACGGAGCTGATCAAGGCGCTCGCGCAGTGCTACGCCTGCGGTGTCGACGCGAAGGACTTCGAGGTCGCCCGATCGGTCTTCCCTCCGGATTGTCGCGTCTCGGGTACGCTCCAGGAAGACGAGACAGGCCCCTGTCTCTTCCCAAGACCTCGACGGAGTACTTCCAGCGGCAGTGCTTCATCTCTTGCGACCCCGCAGAGAAGGGAATTCCGGCGTTTGCCTCGAACTATCCGCACCCGGGCGGGCCCGCGGACGACGTCGTCGGCGCCATCGCGAATCGCCCCGAGCTTTCCGAAGAATCGAAGCGGAGAATCCTCGCGGTGAACGCGCAGCGGTGTTTAGGGTTCACATGAACCATCGCGACCTAGCCGATCCGACGAGCCGAGTTCTCCCGCGCATTCTGCAGCGACAGGCACGCGAAGTGGGCGAGGTCGACTTCCTGATCCGCGGCGATCACCACGTCACCTTCGCCGCCGCTAACCGAATCACGGATTCGATGGCGGCGGGGCTCGCCGCTCTCGGTGTCGGCAAGGGCGATCGAGTGGCGCTCTACCTGTCGGGTCGACCGGAAGCGGTCCTCCTCCCGCTTGCCGTGAACAAGTTGGGCGCGGTGTGGGTGCCGATCAGCACGGACTACCGCGGAGATTGGCTCGCGCAGGCGGTGATTCGCAGTCGGTGCCTCGTCTTGGTGACTGAGTCCAAGCTCGCAGGCCATGTCGATTCGATTCGGCCCCGCCTCGGCGCCGAGCAGATCGTCGTGTTGGAAGACGAGAGCGGGAAGGCTCTCCTCGAAGCGGCGCCGCGCCTCTTCGATTGCTCGGATCAGCATTACGGCGACACCTGCGCGATCCTTTGGACGTCGGGGACGACCGGGCGATCGAAAGCGGTGCTGCAGAGCTACAACAGCTGGCTTCGCGGTATCCACCGTGCCGTCGGGCCGCAGTACGAGACCCGGCCGGGCGACGTCATCTACAACGTGCTGCCGTTGTTCAACACCGGGGCCTGGGTGACGAGCGTGTTTCGCGCGTTGGTCGAGGGCGTCACGTGTGTTCTCGATGAGCCGTTTTCGGTCCGGGAGTTCTGGGATCGGATTCGCAAGTATGGTGCGACCCAGACGTTCACCCTGGGAGCGATGCACATGTTCCTCTGGAACGCGCCCCAGAAGCCTGACGACGCGGACAATCCTCTGCGGATTGCGAAGATGATCCCGATGCCGGCGGAACTCGAGGCGCCCTTCGCGAAGAGATTCGGGATTCGTCTGCTCGGCCCCGGCTACGGCCAAAGCGAGTGTCCACTGGTCACGACCGCCACGGATCAGGAGGCCCCTGCCGGATCGATCGGATTTCCGATGGACGATACCGACGTCCGGCTGTTCGACGAGAACGATCGAGAGGTACCGACGGGCGAAGTCGGTGAGCTGCGGATCCGCCCGCTCGAGCCACACATTCTGTTCAATGGCTACTTTGGCGACGACGAGGCGACGCGGGCCGCGTACCGTGGCCCGAACGGCGAATGGTACTGCACGGGTGATCTGGCGCGACGAGACGAGGACGGGGCGTTTCGCTTCGTCGACCGCAAGAAGGACGCGGTACGCTTCGCCGGGCGGAACATCTCCTCGATGGAGGTGGAGAGCGTCGTACGTCGCCATCCGGCGGTGGCGGACGCGGCTGCGTTCGGGATCCCCTCGGCCGAGATCGAGTCGGAAGACGAGCTGAAGGTGAATGTAGTGCTCGCACAAGGGGCTTCGCTCGCGTTCGAAGAGCTCGCGTCCTACGTAAACGACAATGCCCCCTACTATTTCGTGCCGAGGTACCTCGAGTTCGTCGACGCCCTGCCGTTCACGCCGACGGGGAAAGTCGAGAAGTACAAGCTACGAGAACTGGGTGTGTCGGAACATGCGTGGGACCGGTCGACGTCGGGCTACGTCGTGCGGCGCTGACGGAGGACTTCGCTCGCCATGAAACGAGTTCTCAAACGGGTCGGGCTAGCGCTCGGAGCAATCGTCGGACTCGTCGCAGCCGTGACGTACAGTTGGACCATCACGCCCCAAGGCCGGCTCGACTACGGAGCGGCTGTGGTGTCCAAGCTGGCCTCCTGGCAGACCGGACCGCAGGAGTACACGCCCGAGGCCCGCGCCGGCGCGAACGAGATGGTCCGGGGGTTCCTGCCGGGAGAACCGGCCGAGCTCGCCCGGGGCGAAGATCGCGACGCGGTCTTCCGCGGCCATCACGTTCCGGTCCGGGTTTACTGGCCCGAGCTAGAAGGGCCGTTGCCGCTGTATCTCGACATCCACGGCGGCGGCTGGTGGATGGGGGACGGGTACCCGTTCGAGAAGATGACGACGCGGTTCGCTGCTGCGAGCGGGGCGATCGTCGTCTCCGTCGACTATCGGCTTGCGCCGGAGCATCCGTACCCGGCAGCGATCGACGACGTCTGGGCGGCTCTCAACTGGATGCACGCAAATGCAGCTGGTTTGGGCGGCGATCCAGAGAGGATTGCCATCGGGGGAAGCAGTGCCGGCGGAAACCTGGCGGCCGCGCTTGCGCTTCGGGCCCGCGACGAGGACGGTCCGGAGGTCTCGTTCCAGTATCTGCTCGTACCGGCGACCGATCTCTCTGGTACCACGGATTGGGCCTCGTTCGACGAAGCCGGGGAAGAGTACGTCCTGAAAGTGTCGGGCATCGCGACGATGATCGATGCTTACGTTCCCGATGCGGGGCAGCGCAGCTCCGCCTACATCAGCCCGCTATTGGCTCAAGACCATCGCGGTTTGCCCCCGGCTCTGATCGTGACCGCCCAGTACGACCCCTTGCGCGATCAGGGTGCGGCGTACGCCGAGAAGCTTCGTGCCGCAGGAGTCCCCGTGCAGTACCACGAGGAGCCGAACTCAATTCATGGATTCCTCGGTTCCCCCGAGCGCGCCGAGAGAATCCAGGCGCTTGGGGCAGAGGCGTTGCGGAACGCCTTCGCGGCGAACTAGTCCGGGTTGCGAGCGAGCTCTCGGGCCCGACATCCGGTTGACCGCACACCTCTGGATCGAAATAGTCTGGGTCACCGGATGGATCCGCTCACGCAGGGAGTTCTCGGCGCCGCTGCCGCGCAAGCCGTGGCCCCCCGCGAGCGCACGGTCTGGGCCGGCGTGCTTGGCGGCCTCTCGGGGATGGCGCCGGACCTCGACGTTCTCATTCGCTCGGCCGAGGACCCGCTACTCTTCCTGGAGTATCACCGCCAGTTCACGCACTCGCTGGTGTTCATCCCCATCGGCGGTCTGATCTGTGCGATCGTACTGTTCGCCCTGGTTCGCCGACGGATGTCGTTCGGTTCCGCCTACCTCTACTGCGTCGGGGGCTACGCGACCCACGGGCTTTTGGATGCGTGCACCTCGTACGGCACGCAGCTCTTCTGGCCGTTCTCGAACCTACGGATCGCGTGGAACAACGTCTCGGTGATCGATCCGTTGGTGACATTGCCGCTCCTGGCCTTCGTGTCGCTTTCCACGGTTCGCGCCGCGCCGGTGTGGGCGCGCCTCGGGTGCGTGTGGGTGGTGCTCTACCTTTCATTGGGCGTGCTGCAGCGAGAACGGGTGGAATCGTTCGGTGAAAGCGTGGCCGCCAGCCGTGGACACGAGGTGGTCGAGGTTGTCGCGAAGCCGGCGTTCGCGAATCTTCTCCTCTGGAAGACGATCTATGCGTACGAGGATCGATACTACGTCGACGCGGCGAGAATGGGCTGGCGCCCGCGATCGTTTGAGGGGGAGAGCGTTCCGGCGCTCGTTCCGAGCCGCGATCTGGCCTGGCTCGACCCTGCGAGTACACAGGGCGAGGACCTGGAACGCTTCCGTTGGTTCTCCGGCGGGTACATCGCGCTCGACCCGGTCCGAGGCGACCGCGTCATCGACGTTCGCTACTCGATGATCCCGAACCGGATTGAAGCCCTTTGGGGAATCGAGATCGATCCCTCGGTTCCGCCCTCGGCACACGCCCGGTTCTTCACTTCGCGCGAGGTGGGCCCGGAGCGTCGCGCCGAGATTCTGCAAATGCTGTTCGATGAGCCGCCCCTTCGGGACTAGCTGCCTCCGGTGACGTTAAGTACGGAAGTAGACATTCTTCGATCACCGACCTGGCGGGGTCGAACACGGCCGAGACCGGCGTACCGACGAGTGCGCTGATCTTGTCGCAGCTGAACTAAAGAGGAAGGGATCCGTCATGAGAGAAGACCTGGAGCTATTCATCGACACCGAGAAGGGCGAGTGGATCGATCTCGGTCTTCCGAATTCGGAGCCCGGAGAGAATGCCATGCAGCTCCTCCGGATCAGCGAAGAGAACGGCTCCTACACGGCCCTGATCAAGTCGAAGGCGGGCACGGTCATCCCGCCGCACGTACACCTGGGAGAGACCGTCGTGTACGTGCTGGAGGGCACCCTCGAGTACCGCAATGGTGTGGCGAAGAAGGGCGGGTTTATCTACGAGCCTGCCGGTGCCGTACACGATGCGACGCAGCACGCCGTCGACACGATCTATCTCGCACACGTCCAGAGCGGCGCCATCTTCCTGAACGAAGATGGGAGCGAGGGCCCGGTCTACGATTGGCGTTCGGTGAAGGCCATCGTCGACGCGCACGAGGCGTCCAAGGCCGCGCGCGGCTGAGCTGCTCCCGAGGTTTGGGCTAGGCCCGGGCTTCGGCGCGGTGGTTCTTGGAACCCTGACGGTCGGGTCGCTGGTGGTTCTGCCAGCGCAGGGGCTTCTTGGAGCGGGACGAGCCGGGCATCGAACGCACCCGCCGAATCAGGAGGCCGGGATCGCGCTCGTCGGGCGTGGCCGATCGCTTCTCGAAAGTGAGCGCCTGGTCGGCTGAGATCTCGAAGGTCGTCCGCGACTGGTCGATCTTGATCGCACCGACGTCCTTGCTCGTGAGGTCGCCTCGGCGGCAGATGTGCGAGAGTACCCGGTTCGTCGAGGCGCCTTGGCGCTTCCCCCAGTTGATCTCGAACCGTTGGTACGGACCGCGCGGACCGCGGTCGCCGTTCTGGGAGGTCCGGGTCGGGCGCGTCGCTTCGCTGACCTCGGCGACGTTCGCGGGCGGGCGGGGAAGCTTGGGCTCGACCATCTGGAGCAACGTTGCGATGACTTCGACCGGGTCGCGATTCTCGAGCATGAGCTTCGCGTAGGTCGCCTGCTTCTCGGACGGTGCTTCGTCGCTGTCGAGGACGGTGTGGAGCCGCCTACGCGTCTGCTTCGTGAGCGCGCGCTGGATCTGCTCGGGTGTCGGGACCGACTGCCAGTCGGCCGTGATCTTCGCGGTCTCGAAGACGCGCTTCACGTGTCGCTCGGAATGAGCGGGCGCGAGAAGAATGCTGCGTCCCTTCTTGCCGGCTCTACCGGTTCGGCCACTGCGGTGCGTGTACGTTTCCGCGTCGGTCGGCACGTCAGCATGGATCACCATGCCGATGTTCGGGATGTCGATGCCGCGCGCGGCGACGTCGGTCGAGATCAGGATCTCGACGGATCCGCTCTTGAACGCGTTCAGCGTCTGCGTGCGTTGGGCCTGGGTGAGCTCTCCACTAAACGGGAGGGCCGAGAAGCCGTCCTTCGCCAAGCGTTCCGCCAGCTGGGTCGCATCGACGCGACGGCGGACGAAGACGAGCGCGCGCTCTCCGCGGGCGAGGAGCAACACGTTCACGAGTGCGTCTTCCAGGTCGCGCGGACGGATCCGGTGGGCGATGTGCTTGATGTCGGCGTTGGCTTCGCCGAGTCGCGTGCCCTGGACGTGGAGCGGGTCGTTCTGGAAGCGGTCTGCGAGACGGCGGACCGCGTGCGGGAATGTTGCGGAAACTAGGTGGCTGTGGCGCTTGGCTGGGAGCTGCTCGAGGATCGCTTCGAGCTCTTCGCGGAATCCCATGTCGAGCATCTGGTCGGCTTCGTCGAGGACGACGTGTTCGACGTTCGCGCAGGTGAGCGCGCGGCTTCGCATGTGATCGAGAAGACGGCCCGGCGTACCCACGACGAGGCCGGGGCGACGGGCGAGGGCGCGGCGCTCGCGCACCTGATCGGTTCCACCAGTGACAACCTCGACGTCGGCGTCGGGGATGCCTTCGAACAACCAGCGCAGTTCGCCGGCGACCTGGGCCGCAAGCTCTCGGGTCGGTGCGATCAGCAGGGCCAGAGGGCCGGTGCGCTTGGCACCACGATCTGCCTTTTGAGCCGCGGCCATGAAGTCGGCGGCCAGGCGCAGGCCCAGTGCTACGGTCTTGCCGGAGCCCGTCTGGGAGGAGATCCGCAGGTTCCGCCCGTTTCCTTCGGCGGAGAGGACGGCCTGCTGTACGGCGGAGAGCTGGGTGAAGCCACGCTTCTCCATCGCTGCTCGCAGCGGGGCAGGCACGCCATCAAATGGGGTGATCTCGTTCATTGGGTCTCGCAGAGGGGGTTCGGGGTGGACGACTCCGGCAAGGAACGCGGAGGTCGGTCGGGCCGTATGGCCGAACCAAAGACCTTAGCCTCTAGAGGGGGATTTGTCCCGTGGCGACGATTCGCCCGGGTCAGGGAGATCCGACCGGCTCGGTGAGCCGTTCGGCGCCTGCTTCATAGGGTCTGTTGGGCGAAGAGGGTCAGCTGCCGTGGGGCCGGCGGTTGCCCATGATGAGCTTCTTCATGCCCTCTTCGAAAGCGACCTCGCAGACGGTCGCGGAGGACAAGCCCACGACGACGCCGGTGCCGAACTTCTTGTGCTTCAGGTGAACGCCGACGGCGTACTCGCCTGTGGTGTCGTAGGGCCGTGGGTCGCCCGTGACGTTCTTCATGAGGGCCTTCCAGTGCTCCTCAGGCGGCAGGTCCGGGGCGGCCTTCGTGGCGGCCTTGCGGGTCGCCGTGCCGGGCGCACGGAACTGGTGCTGAGCCTTGCAGGTGTGGCACTCGACACGCGTCGGCTTCCAGCCGATCTTCGCGATGACGATGTGGGTCGTGACGCCCTTGCACTTCGTACACTTGGCCTCGACGTCGTCTCCGACCTCGATCGTCTTGGGCGGGGCGGCTGGGGTCTTCTTCGCAGGCATTAGACGGCGGTCCTATGGGTCGAGAGGTTTGTCGGGGTCGCAAGTAGCGTCGCCGGCAGGAGAAATTCCTTCCAGCGGGACCAACCTCGTACCAAAATGAGGTACGGAAGGGCCGCCTCGGAAGCAAGTTCCGCGAAATCGGCCATAGGACGCGCCGTGGGCCCATCCTAGGAAAGCCCGTAGATCCGCTTCACGTTCTCCCCCAGGAAGGCCGCCCGGGTTTTGGCCGAGAGGAGGGCCACGAACCGCTCCAGGGCGGGTACCCAGGTCGATGGATGGTCCGGGTGGGGGTAGTCGGTGGCCCACATGAAGCACTCGGCGCCGACGTGGTCCATGATCAGGGGAGCCGCCGTCTCGTCGGGATCGCCCGAGATGAAGCACTGTCGGCGGAAGTACTCCGAGGGGGGTCTCTTGAGGGGCGTGGTCCGACCCAGATTGGTCTCGTAGATCGCGTCGATCCGGTCCAGGAAGGCCCCGGCCCACCCGCAGCCGGACTCGAGCACGCCGAGCTTGAGGGTAGGAAACCGCTCCAGCGTGCCGTAGGCGAAGAACGACAGGAGGGATTGCTGGGCGCCCTGGCGGAGCATCGTGTTGTAGAAGAACTCGCTCGCCATTCCGAGCCCCTTGAACCGGATGGGAACGGCCCAGGTCGGCTCGATCGTCGGGTGGATGGCGATTGGGACGTCGAGTTCACACGCCTTGGCGAACAGGGGGTCGTGATCCGGATGGCCGTGCGCTTTGCGGTTGTGGTTGAACGGCGCGACGAAGGCGCCCCGGCACCCGTCCTTCACCGCCCGCTCGAGCTCGGTGGCGGCGCCCTCTACGTCCAAGAGAGAGACGTGAGCGATCGGGACGAGCCGCCCTTTCGTGTCGCGGCAAAAGTCCGCAATCCAGCGATTGTAGGCGCGCGCGTATGCGAGTGAGAGTTCGGGGTCCTCGAGTTCGGCTTCCCAAAGAAGGCCCAGGGTCGGGTAGAGAAGGACCTTCTCGAGGTTCTCGCGATCGGCGAGTTCGACCCGCTCGCTGGCATCGCCGCCGCCGTAGGGAATGTGATCGTTGTATTTCCGATCGGGGCTGAGTCGCGCCATCTCCTCGCCCATGGCGCCGAGCATGCCGAGCGATCCCGGACGGGTGCGGACGGCGGGCTTCCCGTCGATCTCGAGGAACTCGAAGCCGTCGTCGTTCGTGCCGATTCGGATTGCACGCGCGCGATAGCGCTCTTCGAGGTGGGTCTCCCAGAGATCTGCCGGCTCGAGAACGTGGCCGTCGGCGTCGATCGTGCCGGGGAAGGGAAAGGGCAGTGCTTCGTAAGGCATCAGAGGCTCCCGTCTCGGTCTCAGTCCATCTTGGCGGCGAAGAGGCGAGCGCGCGCACGCGTCACCACTTCCGGCTTCCCGACGATGAAGATCTCTCCCTCGGCAAAGAAGCTGGTCCCGCGTCGTTCCGTGATTCGGCCGCGAATGAGCAGAGGGGACTCCGTCGGTAGCGGGCCGATGTAGCGGACCGTGAGCTCACCGGTGACGACCGGCGTGCTCTCCTTCGCATAGGCCGTCATGCATAGTGCCTCGTCGAGGAGGGTCGCCTGGATCCCGCCGTGTACGACGCCGGGGGCTCCGCCGTGGTGCTCGTGAACGGCGTACTCCACCTCGACGCCTTCGTTCGTTTCGAAGAAGCGCAGTCCGAGCCCGTTTGGGTTGTCGGCACCGCATCCAAAGCAGGTGTTCGGGCGGTCGGTCTGGAAGGCGATTTCGCGACGGTCGGTTTCACTCACGATGGATCTGGATAGTGAAGCTCCCGATTCCGGACAACATTTTTAGGAGCTGCACAGCAGTGCGCTGGGAGTGGATGCCTAGGGGGTGGGACGAGGCCGTCCCTCGCCCGGAGGCAATGAAATGAGTCTATCTACGCGAATTGTCAGGAATATTTTCCATCTCGCCGTCGCGCTCGCCCTGCTGCTGGTCGCCGACCTGTCCGCGCCAAGAGCCCAGATGGTCATCGGGAACCGGGCCCTGATGGGGGACCAACTCTTCTTTTTCCTTCGATGCCCGCATGGACCGGGGCCCGTTCTTCTGCGCGACGAATCGCGCCTTCTGAGGCCGCCGGGACGTCTTGGCAGCCTTCGGCAGCATCATCATGGACCCCTCTCAGGATCCCAAGGTGAACGGGCAGGGCGGGCTGGCGGTCGTCACGCCGGTCGCTTCATACTGCTTTGAGCAATAGCCGCCCGGAACTTTGACGGGGAGAACCGGCTCGGTCTAGACCGATGGCATGACCCCCGAAGACCTCGTCGAGATCGAGCGCATCCGTCAATTGAAAGCCCGCTATTTCCGGCTCCTGGACCAGAAGAAGTGGGACGAGTGGGCGCAGGTGTTCTGCGAAGACGTGACCATCGACACGACGCAGGACGGCGCACCGGTTCTCAACGGCCGCGCCGCGTTTCGCGAGTTCCTACCCCCGATCCTGCAGAACGTTAAGACGGTTCACCACGGGCACACGTCCGAGATCGAGCGCATCGGTCCCGACACGGCGAGGGGCGTCTGGGCCATGGAGGACATGCTCTGGTGGCCGGAAGCGGACGGCGGACGGCACCGCTGGGGGACGGGCTGGTACGAGGAGGAGTACCGCAGGGATCCCGACGGCGAGTGGCGTATTCTGAAGCTCGTTCTGCGCCGGGTTCGAGTCGAGATGGACGGCCAGCAGATCTTCCCACCGCCGGGCGGCTGAGCGGGATCGGTAGGGACGTTCGTTAGTCTCGGCGTTTTCTTTAATCGTCACTCTCGCGGCGGTTTCGTCGTCGTGCCTCGGCGGGGGCGCCTTCGGTGGTTCGTCTTGATCGCCGGGGGCATGGGAGCATTTCGTGATTTCGGCCGTGCTCCGGTCGTGCGCATCAGCCCGCGTCTCGGAGGCGGGCCAGCCGAGTTAGGGGCGGCTCAGACGTTGAAGCGGAATTCCACGACGTCGCCGTCCTGGACCTCGTACTCCTTGCCTTCGATGCGGAGCTTGCCGGCCACCCTCGCTTTCGCGAACGAGCCCAAGCTCTTCAGGTCGTCGTAGCTGACCGTTTCGGCGGCGATGAAGCCGCGCTCGAAGTCGGAGTGGATGACGCCGGCCGCGCCGGGAGCCTTCGTCCCCGCGGTGATCGTCCAGGCGCGCGTCTCTTTCTCGCCCGTCGTGAGGTAGGTGCGTAGACCGAGGAGCTCGTACACGGCTCGGATGAGGGCACCGACTCCGCTGCTCTCGACCCCGAGGCCTTCCAAGTACTCCGCCGCTTCCTCTTCGCTCAGGTCGATGAGTTCGGCTTCGATTGCGGCGCTCACCACGATGGCGCTCGCGCCGTGCGTGTCCTCGACGTATTTCCGGACGGCGGCGACGTGTGCATTTCCATCCGGGTTCGAGGAGGCTTCGGCGAGGTCGTCCTCGGAGACGTTGCACGCGAAAATCGTGGGTTTCGACGTGAGCAGGAAGAAGCCGCGAAGGAGCTTTCTTTCCTCCTCGTCGATCTCGAGGGTCAGGGCAGGCTTGCCCTGGTCGAGGTGCGGCATGAGCTTCTCGATCAGCGCGTTCTCTGCCGCGGCCTCCTTGTCGCCTCCGCGTATCTTCTTCACGTTGCGTTCGCCGCGGCGCTCCAGGGCGGCGACGTCGGAGAGGATCAGCTCGGTATTGATCACCTCGATGTCGCGCAGCGGGTCGACGGAGCCGTCTACGTGGTGGATGTCCGAACTTTCGAAGCACCGCACGACCTGCACGTTGGCGTCGACCTCGCGGATGTTGCTCAAGAACTGGTTTCCGAGTCCCTCGCCTTGGCTGGCTCCTTTGACGAGGCCGGCGATGTCCACGAATTCGATGGTCGTCGGAATGATCTTTTGAGAGCTCGAGAGTTCCGCGAGCACGCCGAGGCGGGGGTCCGGGACCGTCACGATCCCCTGGTTCGGGTCGATCGTGCAGAATGGGTAGTTCTCGGCGGGTGCCTTCCTCGTGCGGGTCACCGCGTTGAAGAGTGTGGACTTTCCGACGTTGGGGAGACCGACGATACCTGCTTGCAGCATACGGGGGCGAACCTAGACGATGAGAGGCCCGGTCGCACGCCCGGGACGGCAGGGGGGCGAGGCCCCAAAGAAAAAGGGGAGGCCCGCGTGAGCGAGCCTCCCCTTTTACCGGTTCCTAGCTGAAGTGAATCAGCTCTCGCCGGGACGGAGCAGAGTCTGCTCGTACAGAGGCGGTACGGTGTTGCCGTAAACGCCGCCGACGCTCCCG
>JAQWRY010000019.1 GCA_029243485.1 Candidatus Binatia bacterium
CCAAACTCGAGGAGTGGGAGAACTTCTACAACGACCACCGTCCGCACGGCGCGTTTCGCGGCGGAACGCCGTACGAAGCGCTTCGAGAGAAGCTACGCAGCAACAGATCGAAGGTGTCTCACGCTACTTGACACATCACAGTCGATGGTTCGTATCGATACCCCGGACCCCGGGGCTGCAGGCGGGCAGCCCTGGCGGTTCCACGTCTGAGGCATGACCCCTCTGTCGGCTCGGGCGAGGAAGTCGCTCCGAGGCCCTACGGTCCGACCGCCTTGAACCTGGTCGCGTCGTTTTCCAGGACGAATGGCAGCGAGCTCTGCCAGCAATTGCGGCTCGCGCCGTCGTCGATGATGAGCTGAACGGTCACGGGTGGAGTGAGGGGCAGGGAGGGGAGGTTCAGGAAGTCTCCCTGGCCTTTCACCAGGACACTCGAGCGACCCTGGCCTCCTTCCCGGAGGCCGATCTTGCCGACGCCGCGGGAGGTGGCTCCACTCTTGTTCTTGAGCTTGTAGCCCTTGCTCTTGGTGCGCCAGCAGTCCTTGCCGTTGCACTGGCCACCGCTTGCGAAGTTCATCGCGGTGATTGGTTGGGCCAAGGCCGAGCCGTCGTAGAGACACACGCTCACGTACCGTCCGAACGACGCGGGATCGAGGAAGTCGGCCGTGGACGTCGCGTCGCCTTTGCGGAGCTTCCAGGACAGGGAGGGCTTCTTCTTGTCAGCGAGGGTGAGGTTTGCGGCGAGGGGTGCGCTCGAACGGCAGCCCACGTCCGGGGTGGGCGCGCAGAGCACACCGGCCGGATCGGGATCGGTAACCTTGTAGAACTGCTTCCCGGCGGCCACGTAGAGTGTGCCGGGAGCGCCGACGATCGGCCCCGCGTCGAAGCCGCCCGGGACCAGCATCTGCCACTTGATGTCACTCCCGCCCGACCCGTCCCCGTCGCCTTCGAACGCGAACAGGGTCTCGGCGAACGCGACGTAGACAGTGCCATCGGCACCGATCGCGGCTTGGTTGTTGATGTACTGGCTGTTGTCGGTGTGCTCGTGACTCCAGAGAACGCTGCCGTCGGCCGGATCGAGCGCATAGAAGTGACTGGAGCCCGTCTTCGAAGCTCCGATGTACAGCGTCCCGTCGGCCGCGAGAGCGGGTGCTGATTTCATCTCTTCCTTGCTCGCGTCGGCGAGGGGGAAGGGGGGCAGGAACGGCGCCGGCCAGAGCTCCGCTCCGGTGGCCGTGTCGAGGGCCCACACGCCGTCCTTGGACACGAAGTAGACGGCCGAGCCGTCTGCCGAAACGACCGGGCTGAAGTTGGGCGTCCGACTCCCGAAGCCCGAAGAGGCGATCGTGCGGCGCCACAGCTCATCGCCGTCTGCCGTATCGATCGCAATCGCCTCCGTCTTGATCGACACGAACACGATGGACTCGTCTGGGGTCAACGCCGGCGCAATGTTCTTGAGGCTCCCGCCCAGAACGACCTTCCCATCCTGGACGTTCGGGCCGTCGGGCCATTTCGGCAGACAGTCGGGTGTCATGGCGTAGAACCAACCCGCGCCCAACGCCTCGGAACCCATGTACACTGTCCCGTCCGACGCGATGGTCGGAGACGTCGTGACGTCTCCGTCGTGTGGGACGTGGAAGGTGCAGTGGATCTCTCCGGCGACGTCGCCTGGTCCGGCGCCGGTTTCGGTGGCCCACAAGTTGTTGTCGCGTGTTCCCTGATACACGCGGCCGTCGTCGGAGACCGCAGGCTGTGAGCGATCGGCGAGCCCGACTTTCGCCTGCCCGGCCACCGGCGCCACGTTCGGGGACCAGAGCTCGAGGCCCGTGTCGGGATCGAGTGCGGTCAAGGGCCGTTTTCCGTTCGGCACGTATACGATTCCGTCGGCGTCGACGACGCCGGTGGCTAGAAACCGCGAATCGCCGTTGAACTCCCAGATGAGGTGCGGAACCGGGCCCTGCGGACCGTTGACCGTCGCCCGGCCGGAATTCTGTGCGTCGTGTTGGAACATGGGCCACGCTCCAACGTCCGGTCCGGCGTGTACGGGTTGGACCGAAGCGGCGAGCGCCATCCAGACCGTCAGCACAACGGCAATTCCGAGGATCATGTTTCTCATTTCGACTGGGCCTCCACGGCGCAGATTGCCGGCGATGCAAGTCCTCCTCGTCGGCAGGGCCACGCCGGAGGAAGTGGATCAGACGCGCGGGCGGGTCAACTCTTCGCCAACGAACTGTTTCTCACGGTGCACTCGGCGGCCGCAGTCGCGCAAGGGAAAGAATGGCTCAGGCCAAATCGCACAGCGACGAGAAGCGGCGCTATGGGGTGTGCTGGGTGCAGCGCCGCGTAGGATGCACCTCGGTAGTGGTTCGGCGTGCCGCTACTGGCTACCGCGCCCATCCGCGCTAGGCAGCGAGGCGATATTTGTGATGCAGACCGCCAAGGATGGGGATCTCCTCGACTGATCTCGATCCCCGTCCTGCGACCCGGCCCGGTGGTCCAGCCGGAATCCGCTGGCCGATACCTTGGTGTGGCCGGGCTAGATTAAAGTGATCGCAGTAGCTTCGAAGAACCGCGTGGAGGTGCTTTTCGCCCAGGATCACGAAGGAATCGAGGCATTCGTTGCTCACGCTGCGAAGGAATCTCTCGCAGACGGCGTTCGCGTTCGGCGCTCTCGCCGGCGTCCGCCGCCGCTAAATGCGCCCTAGGAGGTGACGATAAGAAGGATGACAGGTCGATTTTCCCAGGTCGACGGGTAGCCGCCACCACGAAGCCTGGAGCGAGGTCCGGTTCTTGTGCGCGAGCCGCCGCGGCGTAACCGCGGGGCGGCGTACTTGAGTGCCATGCAAGCTGTTTGCGCGCCGGAGATGGCGTGGGTAATAGCCGCGCTTACATGGCTTCGTTGGTCGTGGGCGCCGAAGCGGGAGATGGCTTCGGAGGCGCACGGCGCCGCAGGATCCAGCCAGGAGTCCATCCGAGCCTCTTCCGTCCGATCCCGGTTTCGTCGAGCCAATCGAGCACACGTTCGCGGTAGGCGCGCGCGCGCTCCGGATGCAGAAGGGACACGTCGGTGAGTTCTTCGGGGTCCGCCTTCTTGTCGAACAACTTCTGACGGTTCAGATTCCCGCCCCAGAGGATGTAGTACCAGTCTCCTTCGCGCAGGTAGTACGCGTCGCCGCTGTACTTCTTGAACGGGGCAGGCAGGCGCGCGTCACCGGTTACGAACTGCCCGCCAATCATGCGCTCGCGCGGGCTCTCGTCCGTTCGGCCACGCACGATGGGACCGAGGTCGATTCCGGGCAGGTTACTCGGTGCCTTGGCCCCTGCGAAGTCGACGAGAGTCGGGAACAGGTCCACTGTCGAGACCAGATCATCCACGCGACGATCCCCAGGGAGGTGACCGGGCCAGCTGAAGATGAGGGGGGTTCGGAAGCCCAACTCGTGCATTGATGTCTTGCCGTGGCGGCCACCGAGGTGGGTGACCACGGCGCGGCTGGGCGGTTGCTCCCAGCCATTGTCGGAGAGGTAGACGATCAGTGTGTTCTCGCGGAGATCCTCGCTGTCGAGGAAGTCGAGAAGCTGTCCCACGACTGCATCTTCCCAGGTGCAGTTGGCGTAGTACCGACGGGCTCCGTCGACGAGGTCCTTCTCTCCGTATCGGTCGGAGAATTTCGCAGGCGCGTTGTGCGGGGCATGGGGAAGCTGGGGTGCGAACCAGAGGAAGAACGGACCCTCGCGAGGGGCGCGTAAGAACTCGAAGACCGGGTCGAGAGTTTTTCGACCGAGCTGCTTGCCGGCAAGGTTCCCGGTGTAGTGCGTCGACGCCTCTTGTAGGGTCGCCGTCATCCCGCCTGTGAACCCGGAATCGGCGTACGTTCCATCCCAGAGTTTGCCGGCCTGGAATGTGGCGTAGCCCGCGGCCGCGAGGACGCGAGGGAGGGTCGCGAACTCCGTCATGGGTTCGCCTCGGGTGCCGCTGGTGGAGCGATTGCGGCTGGCGATCTTCGTGGCGCGGATCTCGTATTGCTGCGGGTAGAGTCCGGTGAGGATCGAGCGCAGGGCGGGCCGGCAGACGCTCGCTGTATTGTATGTGTACGGGAAGAGCGTGCCGCTCTTCGCTAGCGTGTCGAGGTTCGGTGTCTCGACGATGCTCGATCCCATGAAGCCGTAGTAGGGCCATCCGTGATCGTCCCCGAGGATCAGCACGATGTTCGGTCGCTCGGTCGCCTCGGGAGACACGGCTTCTGCGTTCGTCGCCGATGTGAGAAGCGCACAGGCGATCCAGGTGAAGTACAGGACGTGACGTCTCATCGATGTTCCTTGTTGCACGCCCTTGCTCAGAATTGGAAGTAGATGAACTCGCCGCCGGCACCGCTCACCGCGACGACGAGCGCCAGCACCGCTCCTAGGATCAGGCCTTCCATGGCCGCGCCGGGGAGGCTGTCAAACGAGCTGCGCAGTTGGTCGAACCGGGGTCGGAGTTGCCGCTCGGCGAGATGGAGGGCGGCCGCGAGCGCGACGAGAAGGGCCTGCCATGTCGGCGGGGCACCGGCCCACGGGCCGGTGAAGATGGACTGAATCACAGTCGCCGCATCGCCGAAGGTCGCCGTGCGGAAGAAGATCCACAGGAAGGCGACGGCGTTGAAGCACAAGAAGATGCTCCCCGCGTCCCTCCAGGTCACCGGCGCTTCGGGATCCGTCTTGCCGCGCCGGGGGCGGTGGAGCGCCAGGAGCACCCCGTGAAAGGCACCCCAGAGCACGAAGTTCCAGCCGGCCCCGTGCCAGAGTCCGCCGAGAAGCATCGTCGCGAAGAGGTTTGCGCCGGTACGAACGGATCCCTGCCGATTCCCGCCAAGGGGAATGTAGAGGTAGTCGCGCAGCCAGCGCGACAAGGTCATGTGCCACCGTCGCCAGAACTCCGTGGGGTTCCGCGAGAGGTAGGGTTCCTCGAAGTTCAGCGGCAGGTGGAAGCCCAGCAGGTTTGCGATCCCGCGGGCCATGTCCGTGTAGCCCGAGAAGTCGAAGTAGATCTGAAAGGCGAAGGCGTAGGTGGCGATGAGGTGCGCAGGGCCCGATGCGATCCCCGGCGTACCGTAGATGAGGTCGACCATCGGAGAGAGCAAGAAGTCGCCGAGCACGACCTTCTTCAGCAGCCCGATCGCAATCAGCCACAATCCTCGACGACTGCGTTCGCGCGAGACCTCGCCGCCGCTTGCAAGCTGAGGCAGGAATTCGCTGCCACGCAGGATC
The DNA here is from genome assembly GCA_029243485.1 of Candidatus Binatia bacterium. Lineage (NCBI taxonomy): Bacteria > Candidatus Binatota > Binatia (SeqCode) > Binatia bacterium. Next base: position 5,245 of record JAQWRY010000019.1, read on the forward strand.
GGCCCCGCGATGAGTTGCGGGAAGAAGCAGACGAATAGCGCGTAGCGGCCAAGGCGTGGAGGCGCGTCGATCTGTCCGCGATAGACGTCGACGTGCAGCGCGATGATCTGGAACGAATAGAACGAGATGCCAAGCGGGAGCAGTAGATGCGGCAGTGGGACTTCGGTGTTCCACAGGATCTGTGCGAACGGAGCTGCGATTCCCGCGAGGAAGTCGAGGTACTTGAAGCCCGCGAGAATGCCGATCGTGAAGACGATCGAGGCCGTGAGCCACCGTTTAGGGTGCGCGCTTCGCAGCATTCCTCTGAGCAGCGCGTAGTTGATGCCGATATCGGCAAGCAGGAGGAGGAGGTACGGCGGGAGCCACAGGAAGTAGAAGAGGAGGCTCGTCAGCAGCAGCCACGCGGCCCGCGAGCGATTCCCGAGCACCCGATGTCCGGCGAGGACGAGGCACAAAAAGACGGCGAACGAGAGAGTTGGGAACAGCATGGCTCGCTACCGTGCGGCGGGATTGCCGAGCACGTCCGGATCGGGGCGGAGCCGGTCCCAGTCGGGCTGGTTCTCGGCCCAGAGGACGAGTTGGGAGGCGATTCGGTGGGTCGGTCGGGACTTGGACCGCGAGGCGAGGTGGTCGTTGGCGTCTCGGAACGCGGCGTCCGGCAAGAGAGCGTGTAGATCGAGGAAATCGGCGTCGTTCCGGGCGGCGACGTCACGGATTCGGGCCATGGACGCCTGCACGCCCTCGCGGTTGTAGACACCGAGTTCGTTCAGCGCTTCGACGTTTGTCGGGGGGACGACGAGGAGTACGCGGGCGCCGCTAGCGCGCAATCGGCCAACCAGCGCATCGAGCACGGCCAGATTCGGATCGTCGGCCGGGAGGCCGGCGAGGATCCGTGCGAGCCGTTTCCGCGCGCCCGCTTCGGTTGGTCGTCCGGCGCGCGTCCGACTCCTGTGGTGGTAGGCCTTGATGCGTCGAGGGTAGCTCTGGTCGTTCGGTAGGCCGAGCGCGCGGAGCAGCGAACTGGCGGCGCGCCTCACTGCGTGCCGGAGTCGCACCTGCTCCCGTTGTAGGCTCCGCCAGGTCTCCAGCAGGCCGGAGTGCATCAGCGCGCGGGAGGTAATGATCTCGTCCGCCGAGATGCCCAGGCTGCGGAGCGGAAGCGCGAACACTTCGGGCCACCGGCTCGCAGGGAGAAGGCCCACCATTGAAGGCTGCTGCGCGTGCTGCCCTCGGCTGAACCATCCCAGATTGATGCCGACGATGAACCGGTCCGCGCCAAGACCTGCGAGCTTCTCGCTCAGGAAGTAGTGGGAGAACGCGGTGAGGCCCGGAGCGGACACGTTGACGACCCCCGGCGGTTCGGCATCCCCCATGTGCCGGTCTGCGAGTATCCGGCCGAGCTTCTTCGTGATGGAGCGGCCCTGGCTGGGCATGGACAGCGAGTCACCGAGGTAGACGACTCTCGGAGGGCCCGAATAGTCGCCCGCGCGTCCGAGGTAGTCGTGCACGGCGGAGACCACGTCCAGCTCCACCGTGCCGTACTTCTGTTCGCTTGAATCGAGGGCCGAGATGAGCAGCCAGCCCATCGCGAGAAACCCGCCGAAGGCGCTAAGGACCCCTACGAGAAATCGACCGAGCCCACCCGTCGGTGAGCTCCGGGACGGAGCGGCGCGCTGCGAGGAGGAAGACAACGGAAGAGAACAGAGTGCCGTTCCGTGTGCGCTCCTGTCAACGCGTCTGCGCATTGCAGGTCGTTGCGGCTCCATGTGGCCGCGGGCGACAATTACATGAGCGCCTCATAAGGAGCCTGCTGCTCCCACAACGCCGGATCTATCTCGTTCGCCATGGGACGATAGGGAGGACGACCGGCTTATTTGCTCAGGTCGCCGGGGCACAACGCCTATGTCGAACGTGACAACCAAACGGTGGGCTAGAGTTGGCTAAGTCAGTACGTATTGGAGTCTATCGAAGAAGTGCAGAGCTATGCCACACGGTGGCTCTGGTTTTACAATAATGAACGGCCAAGCAAGGCCAATGGTGGCTTGTCACCACAACACGTCCCGGCAGCAGCATGACTTCTACTTGTGGCGTCAGTTAAAAAAGTGATTACCGGATGGCAGTTCGCCAGGCAGGCTTCCCGTCGTATTTGATAGATAGCTCGCCTGCCATGAGGTATCGGCGAAGCCGCTAGGTGTGAGAATTCGAATGTTGACGAAACCCGCTGATTCGGCCATTTCCTGCAGGGCCTGCGCGTTGAACCCCCGCTATCTGTGGGCATGTCAAGAGCAACAGCTTGCTGAAAGGTCTAGCGCAGAAAAGGGGACGCAGTCCCGGGTTTTCCTTGGAAGATCATTGAATGTTATTTTTTTTGCCTTGTACTAAAATCACGCCTCCATTATTTGAGAAAAAAGGAGTCGATTGTAAAAAATGATCTGAGAATTCAAGTAATCTGCGCGCTCTCTCCTGAGAAAATAGATTAATTATATGGGGAGGAAAAAATATACTCGTCTTTGATTCTATTTCCACACCAGTATTTTCAAAATATGATTTCATTTTCTCTTCCGAGAACAAATGCTCCGGTCCGGCTTCTTCATGCCACATCGGGTTTATGTTCTGTAGAAGGTCAAATATCTTTCGAAAAGATGAATCGTTGTTCTCTTCCCCAAAATAAATCCCGCCCGGTTTTAGAATCCGCGCAATTTCCCTGCAGGCATCTTTTGGGTTCGGTAAATGATGAAGAACACCATAGAGTAAGACATAATCAAAACATTCGTTGATGAAGGGGAATTTTGTTGCGTCAGCCGTAAAAAATACAGCTTTTGCTTTATAGTTGTGGCTTTTATATCTATCAATCGCTTGACGGATCATTCGCTTGGAAATATCAAAAGCAACGATATTGATATCGAAATCCATCAATTTGAAGGTGCTTCTTCCCTGTGCACATCCAACATCTATGAGCCACTTTTTGGGAAGTATCATTTCGCGCCATTCATCAAAGGCGATTTTGTCAGCGGAAATCCAAAAAGGAGTTTGTTCGTAACTTAAATAGGTTTGCTCGTCACTATTGGCATACCAATCAAAATGTGTCTGCTGTTTATATTGAAGGGCATAGTCCGCCTGGCCGTCACTTTTTGTTTCTTCAAGATGGAGTTGTTTCAATTCTGTCGCATAACGACCCCAGAATTGTTGACGATCATCGCTGTAGGAAAGTTCGACGGGTAAAAAGTCCAATAGGTAATTTTCAATGGGATACCAATTTCTGCATTCATCGCACCAGACAACCCCATTAATTATTTCTTCATCTTTCGTTTCATCAAAACTAAGGTACGAAAGCTGTTTTGAGGACGGGCATGACGGGCACTGCATCCACTCGATAATATTGCCTCTCATAACTAACCTCAATTCATTATTTGATTCGCATTTTGATCATGTCAATTTCGCAGGGCGATAGGAAGCATAAACGGCTTATTTGCCCAGGTCGCCGGGTGGCGCCCCGCGAGATTTCCGGTGTGGTGCGTCGGTCGTTGCACGATTTCGCTGCGTGATCCGTGCCGCGCGGAGCTCGGATTGCTGGGGATGGAGGCCCGTAAGGATGGACCGAAGAGCGGGCCGGCAAACGCAGTCCGTGTTGTAGGCGTTGGGGAACACCGTGCCGTTCTTCGGCAGGGTGTCGAGGTGTGGGGTCTCGACGAGACTCGATTCCATGAAGCCGTAGAACGGCCAGCCGTGGTCGTCGCCAAGGATCACCACGATGTTGGGGCGGTTGGTGGGCGGCTTGGCGTCGGTCTCGGCATAGGCGGCGGACGCAAGCCGCGTAAGGACGATCGCCGAGAGGCGAGGGGTAGGGCGCTTCATCGAAGTTCCTTGTCGCATGGTGTCGCTCAGAATTGGAAGTAGATGAATTCGCCGCCCGCACCGCTCGCGGCAACTACCAACGCGATTACGGCGCCGAGCGCCAGCCCTTCGACCGCCGTGCCCGGCACGCTATCGAACGAGGCGCGTAGTCGGTCGAAGCGGGGTCGGAGTCGGCGCTCTCCGAGATGGAGGCCGGCCGCGAGCAGGACGAGAAGCGCCTGCCAGGTCGGCGGGGCGATGTTCCACTGGCCGGTGAAGATCGACTGGACCACGATGAGCGCATCACTGAAGTTCGCCGCGCGGAAGAAGATCCACAGGAAGGCAACCGCGTTGAAGCACAAGAAAACGTTGCCGACGTCCCTCCAGCCAAGCGCCGCCCCCTGGAAGCCGCCCAGGATGAACATGTTCGGGAAGCCGTGGACGTGGATGCCGTGCAGCGAGCGCATGCCGTCACTCCAGGCCTCGGAGAGTTTCACGCCGTTCGTGCCGGTGACGTCGAAGCCATTTCGGCTCGTCTGGTCCGTGCCCACCTCGAAGCCCGAGGCGTAGATGATGCAGTCGAGTTCGTACTCCTTGCCCGCGGCGACAACGCCCTTTTTTGTGACCCGCTCGACGCCCTTGCCGTTCGTGTCGACGAGGGTGGTTCCGGGCTCGTTGTAGGCCTGCAGGTACTCGTCGTGGAAGCACGGCCGCTTGCAGAGTTGGCGGTACCACGCCTGCAAATTCTGCGCGGTCTCCGGGTCCTCGACGACCGTACCCACGCGGCTGCGGATCTCGGTCATCTTCTCGTGGTCGGTATCTTCGAAGGCCGCCATCATGTTCCTG
>JAQWRY010000020.1 GCA_029243485.1 Candidatus Binatia bacterium
CGGTACGCCGAGAAGCAGTTGGCTACGCGTGGAGCAGTCGCCGAGTACCACCGAAACCGTCGGCGCAAGCAGCGACGCACGCCAGGATGACCAAGGGGGTGAATCCCCTTTGGCTGACTGCTGACTCCTTCATGTGCCTGCCCGTGGCGGGCAGCAGGCGGGCAGCCGCTGGCGTTCTGGAGGACTTTTCGAGTGCCCACGTCGAGAAAAAGTGCTGAGAAGTGCTGAGACCTACTCGCCAGGGGATTTTCGATTCCCCCCGCCTCCACTGTTGGGACCAATTCGAACCGCCTTCCGAGGACTCGGCCTGCGCGAGCAGGTCGAGGACCTCGAGGGCAGTTTCGGCTTGGTAGTAGGGCTTTCCGACCTCGGGCCGCACCGGGCGGAGCCGAACTGGCCCCAAGACGCGGCGCAGAACGAGCGCCGAGCGCGTGGTCTGGCGCCTCAGTAGCTCGCCGATCGGCCGCAGGCGCTCCGCGATCCACTCGATCGGAGGCGCCTCGAAGACTGCTTCCGCCGTCGCCTCGAGGGTCCCGATCTCGACCCGTAGGCGATCGACCTCACGCTCGGCCTCCTCGAGTGCCTGCCCGAGGGCCTTGGTGCCCTTCCCCTCGGCGATGAACTCGATGAAGTTCGCCACCCGACGCTCCTCGACGTCGAACTTGCCTCGCGTGAGCTTCAGCGCTTCGGGCACGTCGGCGTGGAGTCGTTTCACCTCGATCTCGACGCGCTCGAGCACGTAGCGGATCGAGGCCGCGTCCGAGACACGCTCCCGGACGGCCGCAAGAACGCACTTCTCGGCGATCGTGCGACGAACCAGGAGCTTGTTGTCGCAAGTGGCTTTCGGTGCGCCGAGACACCCGTAGTAGCCGCCGCTCTTGCCGCTCACCTGGCCCATCGACTTGCCGCATTCGGCGCACCGAAGGAGTCCGGAAAGGAGATGCGGGGGGTTCGTCTCGACGTAGCTCCGCTGGCGACTTCGGGAGCCCTTCTTGTCACGACGAGCGGGCCAGACTCGGTCGACCTCCTGCCAACGGCGCGTCACCTGTTCCCAGCAGTCGGCGGTGACGATCCGAAGCGCCTCGTCTTCACGGATGTCCCACTCGGATTCCGGTTTGGGAATTCGGCGCTTGCGGCCGGTGAGAGGATCGCGGCGCGTTTCGGTCCGATTCCACACCCACCGGCCAATGTACTTCTCGTTTTTTAGGATCCGGCTCACCGTAGACGGCGACCAGCGCTTCCGGAGGCCGGTGCGCCCGGGCACGCCGCGCGCGTTCAGATTCGCGACGATGGCCTTGATTGAGATGCCGCCCGCAAAGTCTCGGAAGATCTGTCGAACGACGTCGACCTCAGGCGGGTAGGGCCGCATCCGGTAACCCTCCGGGCGAGGCCGGCCCCGCCGGTCGACGCGCATCTCCCCGACAGGCTCGGAGCGATACCCGAACGTCGCTTCGCCGACGGAGAATCCACGAGCCTTCTGCCCCTTCTGTCCCCGGAGCGTCTTCTCGCGCAGATCGTCGAGGAAGAGCTCGTTCACGATGCCGCGCATCTGGAAGCCGAGCTTGGAGCGATCGTCTTCACTGTCTAGGCTGTCGGCGCGCGAGAGGATCCGGACGCCGTGGAAGCGGAACTCGGCGTAGAGGGTGAGGAGGTAGTGGTTGTCCCTAGAGAGACGTGAGAGGTCGTCGATGAGGAGGGTTTCGAAAGCCCCGTCCGCGGCTGCCGCCCGTAGGCGGTCCAAGCCGGCCCTGGCACGAAGCGCGCCCGACTTGGCTTCGTCGGTGAAGATGTGGCTCGGATCGACAGTGAGGTCGTGTTGAGATGCCAGACCTCGACACGAGCGGACCTGGTCGTCGATGCTCTCAGGGCGCTGGTTGTCGGAGGAGTAGCGTGCGTAGATCGCCGCTCTCATGCGCTCTCGGAATCCTGGCTGTCGAGCGAGAGCGCGTGCCGCCGCCGTGCGCTGTACTCCTCAGCGAGGAGGCGCGCGAGATGGTCCAGGACAGGGCGCATGTCCGCTGGCGGAGAGGCAGGCGGCGTTCCGGGCACCCTCACATCTGAGTCTGACCTCATTTGACCCCTACTATGCCCATGGGTACAGTAGGGGTCAATGGGTGAATTCTGCTTGGGATCTGGCTGCCGAACGCTGTACCCGTGCAGCGCTCGCGTGCTAACCCGTGCCCGTGCCGACGCGAGTCCCCAAAGGGAAGGTGCTGTTAACGGTCGCGATCGACCCAGAGCTCCGAGACGCCGCGAGAAAGGCCGCGAAGGCCGAGGAGGTCACACTGACAGTCCTGGTAGCGCGAGCTCTTCGGGAGCACCTGGTTCGGAACGGGAGCAGATCTCGACGACGGCCCGACACGAAGGATTGACGATCGCCGCGGCTCCTTGGGGTTGGCGTGGGGATGGGGCTTCGCACGACATCGCCCCTTTCGTCGCCGTCGGCTGCTGCGCGACGACCGGCAGAAGTAATTGTCGCTGATCCCGCGGGGAGGAAACCGGCACGCCTGAAGAGCTCGTGCTTGTCTTCGGGGGTTGACACCTCCGTGTCCGCAATCTGCTTTCGGATCTCATCGAGGCGGCTTTTGGCCCATTCTCGGTCCGCCTTCTTCGCCCAGGGGTACCTGCCTTCCGAACCGATGGTCAAGATCGTCTTGGTGTGAAAGAGCTCGCCTTCTCCGAACTGCTTCACGTAATCCGGGTCCGAGCAGACGAGGTGCAGGTGTACCAACGGCTCGAGCATGCCTCTGAGCAGCGTTTCGGCTTGCAAGCAGATGACCTGCCCCGCGTTTTCGGCCCGGCGCAGAGACGGCGATCTCGGAGTAGAAGTTCATGTTCGAGGGGATCCAGGAGTTCGTCGAGCCCTCGCGGGCGTCGGGAGAGCCGCTCCTGTTCAAGGGGCGAGACTTCGCCCTAAGCGACAGCGAACCGGCACTGGGCTGAGGCTGGCGGTAGCAGACATCAACGGCCCCATTGGCCCGCCGGCCACTTCGTGCACTGGGCCGCGCCCGACGTCGTCTCCGACACCTCGCCATCCAGGTGGGGCGTTGCGGGTTTTCGCGGACTACCGGGTCGTGGGTGCTGACGCGGGCCGGGGCGCGATCAAGACGCCAGGGTGGCGGAGCCCGATCTTGCGCCGGCTCGTCGCAGTGGGCCGCCCCGGGGCCGTGATCTCCGCGTACAACACGAAGCCCGTCTCGTCGGGAATGTCGATGATGAGGACGGCCTCCTCACGACCGATCGCGGGCACGATGACCTCCTGCTCCGCGGAAGCCGCGAGTTGCCGGCCATCGGACGACGCGGCGATGACTCGAATGCGGCCACGCACCGGCTCGTGTTCGTCGTTGATCACCGTCACGGGGACTTCGACTCGCTCGCCGCGTTCGTAGAACGCATCCGACCAGCGCTCCAGATAGATCGCGACGGGAGCGAACGCATCGCGTGCATAGCGCCGCCAGCGAGGTTCGAGCACTAGGTTCGGGACGTCTACGAAGTTGTCGCAGGTGTGGCTAGCGTCCTTTGGCTCCCAGTCGTCGCGGACGGTCTCCGGGTCGGTGCACTTGCCGAGGTACAGGAAGTGTTGCACGCCCGCGTAGCCGCGCCGTGTTCGCCACAGTCCCGTGAGTTCGGAGATGACGTAGGCGTACATCTCGCGTCGTTCCTCTGGCGAAAGCTCTGCTCCGCCGGAGAGTCTCTCGAATGCCTTCTTCGTGAGTGGGGTCGGCTTGCGCCCGTCCCTCGTATGCCAGAGCCAGCCGTACTCGTTGTTGATGTAGGGATGATTGCCGGCGTTTGGGTCTTCCCAGGTGGAGAACACCCCCGTCCCGGCCTTCAGTGGCGGTCGACCCGGGTGATGGTCGAGGTCGTCCAGGTTGTAGTCGCGTGCGTTGGGGTTCATGAAGGAGGTGCCGTTCAGGATGTAGGGATGTTCCTCCAGGGGATCGTCGACACGGTCGGGTGCGCCGTAGCTCCCCGACTCCCAGGCGCGGGTCTCGTCGAGAGCACGCAGTCTCGGCACGAGTTCGTACGGCAGCGGACTGTTGGTCTCATTCGATGCGTCCCACCAGCCGATCGACGGATGGTTCCAACTCTCCTGAACCCAGCCCGTGTACTCCTTTTGCATCTCCACCAAAGACCACTGCGCGACTTCGGATCCGGGGGCGAACGGCGCGAACACGTGAAACTCGTCCGTCACGATCAGCCCCACTTCGTCCGCCACGTCGTACCAGAGGTTTGGCGCGCGTCCGACGTGGAAGCGCACCGAGTTCCAGCCGATCTCTTTCGGCAGCTCCCCGAGAAGTCGCTCGACCCACGGACGCTCCCACGGGAGGGTCCCCCGATCTTGGTCCTCGAGGAACCGGTGGAATGCGATGTTCGTTCCTCGGAGCGGATAGCGACGGCCGTTCAGGAAGAAGCCGCCGTCCTCACCTCCACGCCACTCCACTTCGCGCATGCCGAATCGGACGACGCGATCGTCTGTGGCCGCTCCTTGATGATGGACTGTCGTGTGAAGGCGCTGTAGCGCGGGCTCTTCGGGGGTCCAGAGTCGCGCATCTGGTAGCGAAACGTCTCGCACGATCTCTCGGGTTTCTCCGGCGGGGATGTCGATCCCGCCATCCACGGATGCGGCCGGCGCGGGCGGCGACGTCCAGCCGACGACCTCGTGCTCGACATCGAGCCGTGCGGCTTCTTCCGTGCCATTCCGTACGAGGGTTCGGATTCGGGCGACGCCTCGTTCCACGTCCGGCTCGACCTTGATCCGCACGATCGAGTGTTCTCCCGTGTAGACGACCGTGACCGAGTCCCAGAGACCGGGAAACCAGCGACCCTTCTCCTGGTCGGAGCCGACGGGCACGAAATCGGGGATGCGACTGCGGTCCGCGCCGACGCGGACGAGCAGCTCGTTCTCGGCGCCCCAATGAACCGAGCCGGTGAGGTCATACTCGGACACGGTGAAGGCGCCATGATGCTCGCCGAGCGCCACCCCGTTGAGCCACGTCTTCACCCCGTACTTCGCCTTGTGCAGACAGAGGAAGGCCTGCGTTCTTCCTGGGCCGGACTCGGGTGCGACGAAGCGGGTGCGGTACCAGAACGCTTCCCGGTCGTCGCTCTCGATCCCCACGGAATCGAAGCGCGGCGACGCCTCGGTCACGAGGCCGGGGACCGGAACGGTGTGGTCGAACTGCGGCGGTGGTGTGTCCGAAAGAGCCCCCTCACCGATCTCCCAGACCCCGTCGAGGCTCTGATTGCCCCGGACCGTTTCTCCAAAGTCCACGTGGCTGCGCTGGCACACCGCGACGGGATGGGAGCCCGCGATGCTCGCCTCGCGATTCGGTGACGGCGGGAAGGTCTTCAGATGCGGTTCGATCATGGGCCACACCCACGGGCCCACGGTGTCAAAGAGGGCCATTCCAACGCTCATTGGCCAGATCGCGGCCGCGAGTCCGCAGAGAAGAAGCACGGCCGCAGTGCCGCCCAAGGCCGCGAGGACTTTTCTCATTCTTCGAGGGCGCCGAGGTGCGTCGTCCATTGAACGTCGTCGTTGTGGGAATGTGTGAACCCGATCGACCGCTCAAAGGCGACCGTTTCGCGCGACCGGTGCGCGATCACGTACGTACGGCGCCAGCCTGCGCTAGGGTTGCCGCCGGAGCCGTGCACGATGCGCTCGTTGTGAACGGTCACGTCACCGCGTTTGACGATCAGAGGCACGAGTCGGTCGTCTTGTCCGAGGTCCACGGAGAGCGCGTGTGACTCATCCCGCACGCCTGAGTCTGTGCGCAAGATGGGGCGGTGCCGGCGCAGATCCGGTTCGACGTGTGAGCCGGGGACGACCTGCAAGCATCCGTTCCCAAGCGTCGCGTCATCCAACGCGAGTGAGCACGTGGTCGTTCGGGTATCGGGGGTCCCCGTGGGCCAGTAGCCGAGATCCTGATGCCACGCGAAGGCGGCCGCGTCACGCCGCGGCCTCTTGCTGAGGAACTGGTCGTAGTCGAGTGTCGCGTCCTCGCCGACCAGTTGACGGGCGACGCTCTCGGCTCGGCGCTCGAAGAGGTTCCCTTGAAGGGACGGCTCGTACTTTCGGGGGAGCATCGCGTTCACGATGTTGAACTCCGCGAACGGGCGTGAGTACGGACCGCTCATGTCGCACAGGTCCCTTCCCATGTTCTCGTACTGCCCGTGCAAGAAGCGTTGGTAGACCTCTTCGATCGGCACGATCTCCTCCTCGCGCAGGAACTCCCGCAGAACGAGATAGCCATCCCGCTCGAACGCCAGAACCTCCTCAGGTGCGAGGACGTACTCCTTACCGCGTGCGCCCTGCGCCATCGCTCAACGCCTCTTCTTCGTGCGGGCGCGACGGCCGTCGCGAATTCGTCGGGGCAGCTTCGGAGACGTCATCCTGAGGGTTCCTTTCGGGTGCGCAGGCTCATCGGTGGTGTGCTCGGCGAGCCGCCAGGCGGCGTCGTGCGGCCCCGGCACTTCCGCACGACTCTGCACACTTTCCCGCTAGTCGTCAATCTGCTTGTCTTGTTTGAGGGCCTCGTGGCTCGCCCCGTCCGGGGAGCCTGGCCTTCAGCAGTTTCTGCAGGTGTGCCTTGCGTATCTTGCCGCTCGCCGTCAGTGGGAGTTCCCCTTCTTCTAAGAGAACGACGACCCTGGGGACCTTGAAACTCGAAAGCTCGCTGCGAAGGCGCGTCCGGAGGGTCTCTCCCGTGGCGCTGGCCCCCTGTGTGAGCACAACGGCGGCGACCAGGGCTTTGCCCTCGCTACAGTCGACCGCGACGACCCCGGCGCGGTGAACTTCAGGAAGCGATTCGAGTACGACCTCGATCTCTCGAAGCGAGACGCCGGCCCCACGTACCTTTACGAGCTCGTCGAAGCGGCCCTCGAAGTAGAGGTAGCCCTCCTCGTCGATGCGACAGAGGTCCCCTGTGCGGTAGAACCCGTCGCGCTCGAAAACGTCTTCTCGCTCGCACTTGTAGATCCCCTGCATGAGAGCGCTTCCGCGGATCCACAACTCGCCCAGCACCCCCGGCGCCGCCGGCTCTCGGGTGTCTAGATCCATGATGCGTCGCTCGATGCTCGCAAGTCCGCGCCCGAACGATCCAGCGTTCTCCGCAGGCAAAATGGAGCCGCTCGACTCCAGGCTATGCTGTCCAAAGCTCTCGGTCATTCCTAGACGGTTGGGGATCCGGGCTGCGGGGGGTAGCTGGCCCTCCGCATCGCGCGTCCGGATGAGCCCGAAGCGGACGAAGCCGAAATCGTCACTCTTCATCCGTGGGTGCGCCATCAGAGCCGCCGTCGTGTGGCCCATCCCGAGAACGTGGGTGATCCGCTCGCGCAGAACGAGGTCGAGGATGCCGTCCTCGTCCAGCCCCGTATCGCAGTGTAGAACGGCGCCGCGTTGCAGGCACCCAAGAACACACAACGCCAGTCCGCCGATCCAGAAGAACGGCTGTGTCGTGTACAGCCGGTCGCCAGCGTGGAGGTCGCTGTGAAAGCGCAGCCCTGCGGCGTAGGTATGACGGATGACCGTGCCGTGGGTATGGACGACGCCCTTCGGCGTCCCGCTACTGCCCGAGGTGTAGATCATGACGGCCGTGTCGGCCGGCGTCACTTCCGCTTCGATGGCTCGCAGAAATGGGTCGTCGACGGCCTTCGTTGCGGCGGCCGCGGCCGCTAGTCCCTCCGGCCCGGGCACAGCCCATCCGCGATCGCAGCTGCCCCAAACGCGAACCGTTCGGAGAGAGGGGAGTGCCGGGACGAACAGCGCGGGACCCGTCGCATCCAGGAGAGGGGGCACGGCTTGCTCGAGCTTGGCCAGGTAGTCGTGCGACCGATACGCCGCCACGGTCAAGAGGGTGTGGATGTCGGCGTGTCGCAGTACCTCGAGCAGCTCCCGGGATTGGTAAAGCGTGCTGAGTGGAACAGCGATTGCGCCGATGCGCGTCGTGGCAAGGAAGGCGACGACGAAGTCCGCGCCGTTGGGCATGAGGATTCCGACGCGCGTCCCCTTGCCCACCCCGGAAGCGAGGAGTCCTCGCGCCCAGAGCGCGGCCTGGCGGTCGACCTCGCGGTAGCGGAGTCGCTCTTCGCCGTCGACGAGGAACTCGCCATCGGCGAACCGATCGGCAGCCCATCTCAGCAGGGCGGGGAGAGTACAGGCGTAGTCGGAAGGGGCGGCCCGGACGTCGCCGTCGTGTTCCTCAGAATCGATAGCTCATCTCTCCGCCAAACGTGATCGGCGACGCGTAGTTCTGTGAGGAGAATCCGAACACGCCGACCAAGTCTTCCGCGGAGGCCAGGTACTCCTCGTTCGTGAGATTGATCCCCCAGAGGGCGACCTGTGCGCTGTTGTCGAGGAAGTCATAGGACAGTCGCGCATCGAGCTTGTTGTAGCCCCGCTGGAAGGCAGAAGGGTTGCTGAGAGCGCCGAAGAATCGCTGGCCGGTGTAGGACCACTGAAGACGTGGCGTGAGCCAGCCGTCGAGCCAGGTGCTGCCCACCGTCACGGGGAGCGAGTACTGAACCGCCAGGAAGCTCGTGAACTTTGGTTCTCCGAACCGGTTGCCGGATCGATCGTTTCCGCTGGCGTCGACGAACTCCGTGAACTTTGCATCGAGTACGCCGATGTTCCCGGTGATCTGGAGGCCATCGATCGGGACCGTTTGGAGCTCGGCCTCGAGGCCCTTGCTGCGTGCCTTTGCGGCGTTGGTCGTGATGCGCCGGATGATCGGGGTGTCCGGATCGTCGGGGTTGTCGAACGCGACGTTCTGGAGCACCTGGATGTCGTCGAAGTTCATGTAGAACAGCGAAAGGTTGAACGTCACGCGTTGGTCCCAGCCGATCGTCTTGATGCCGACCTCGAAGTTCTCGATCGTTTCGGGCTCGAAGGAGAGCAGGTCCTCCTGCAGCGGATCGATGACTGTATTGAACCCGCCGCCTCGGAATCCTTGCGAGTATGAGAAGTACGTCATGAGATGGTCGAGGGCGGCGGCGTCGAGCCAGTTCTCCGGTGCGAAGAAGGAGATGCTGCCCATCGGTGTCCATCGCGTGAAGGTCTCCTCGCCCGACTCGATCGATGTTCCCTCCTGGGCGAAGAGGTCCGGAACCAAAGCGGGGTTGGCGCGGATCAGGGCGAGTTGCTCTTCCGTGAGTGCCTGGTTGGCGATCGAGTTTCGCTTCGTGTCTTCGGTGTAGCGCACGCCGCCTGTGAGACTCATGAAGTCGGTGAGTTTGGCGGTCGCTTGGGTGAAGAGAGCCCATGTGAAGTTGTCGATGCTGGTTTGGCCGATGCTGCGGAAGCCGGTCCCGGTTTCCGTAACACCGCCGCCGCCCGCGCCGCCCACGTCACCGCCCTTGTCCCAGAAGCCGAAGAAGCCTCCGATGAAGGCGATGCGGTCGTCCCAGGCCGTGCCGTTCAGCTGGAGCTCTTGCTGGAACTGTTGGAAGCCGGGTTGTCCTGGCAGAGTCGACAGCTGTGTTACGAAGATCTCGGTCGTGTCGATGTCCTCGGACGTGTACTTGTTGGTTTTCTGCTCGCGCCAGGATGTAATCGACTTGACGGAGAAGCTGTCGAGAGGACCGACGTCGCCGATGTCGTAGTTGATGGTACCCCAGGCGCCGTAGCTCAATTGGTGATCGCTGTTGGGGAAGTTCGTGCTGACGCGGAACGGTTCCGACGCTTCGCAGGCGGCCTGCAGATCGGGGAACAGCGGGGTGAGGGCGCCGGGCTGTTGGTATTGGCAGCGGCGTCCCCGCCGGTGCGACATCGAGCGGTCCCATGAGCCGCTCACGTCGATGGTCAGGTCGTCGATCGGCAGGAACCGGAGCGAGCCGAGGAAGGTGACGGAGTTCAGGTTGCTCTCGTAGTTGTCCTGAGCCTCGTTGAAGACCCATCCCCGATTGTTGGCGGTCGCAACGGCAACGCGGCTGAAGAGCTTGTCCTTCAGCCAGCCGAGCGCGATCGGCACGTTCATCATCCAGCGCGATCGGAGCTGACCGCGGCTCCCGGGGCGAACGAAGACGAATCCCTCGAGCTCCTCGTGCGGCTTCACGGTCGTCAGGCTGATGGCGCCGCCGACGGTGTTCTTGCCGAAGAGGGTCCCCTGCGGACCGCGCAGCACCTCGACTTGCTCGATGTCGAGCACGTCGATGATCTTGCCGCCGCGCGGCAGATAGACGCCGTCGACGTACGTGCCGACGCCTGGGTCGAAGGCGACTTCCCCCGTCGTGGTGCCGACACCGCGGATTCGGGCTCGGGCCGCGTTTGTCGTGCGGGCTTCCGTGAAGACCAGATTTGGTACCAGCTCGGCGAGTTGGTCCGTCCTCTGGATGTTCGACTCGCGTAGGCTGGCGGCGCTGAGGGCCGTCACGGAGATCGGAGTGTCTTCGAGAAACTCCGACCGCTTGCGGGCTTGGACGACGATTTCTTCAACGCGCGCGAGTTGGCGTGGCGACACACCGGGCACTGGTGCGCCGGTCTCGCCACGCTGCGCCTCTGCCGGGCCGGCGTCGACCTCGGCCTCCGTGCCTCCGACGTCGCCCGGGGTCTCGATGTTCTCGAGATAGCTGCTGGGGGCCCCGGCGGGGTCGGTCTGCGCGGTGGCGGACGGTGGTGGCGAGAACACCACGAGTGCGAGAAGGGCAACGATGGCGGTCGTTGGCGCATTTCCTTGTCGGCAGTCATCCATGAACCGGGTCTCCTCCTTCCGCCGGCAACCTATGCGCTTGTCGCACATTTTGTCAAGGAAATTGACTAAATGAGGTCAATGGCCCTGACGACCCTCTGTCGTTCAGCCGGCGCCAACGGAACGGGGCAAGCAGCGGCCCAAAGAATCCCTTGGGATAGGCGGCGGGCTCGGTGATCCCGATGTCCTCCGGAGGGCTGCGGTCGGGCAGGAAACGTGTGCCGAAGACTGTGTCCCACACGATCAAGTTGGTCCCGTAGTTCGTGTTCGCCTCTTCCGGCGTCTTGGAGTGGTGCCAGCGGTGAAGCTCGGCGGTGCTGAAGACCCAGTTGAGTGGGCCGAGACGAAGTTCGACGTTCGCGTGCTGCAAAACGCCATGCACGACGCCAACCGATGCGACCAGGAGGAGCACGGTCCGCGGTGCGCCCATCGCGAGCAGGGGCACGCTGCTGACGAAGCCCAGCCAGATCGTGTCGAAGGGATGAAAGCGGGCCGCGTTCAGGAAGTAGAGCCGCGAAGGGCTGTGGTGCAACGAGTGGAGTCGCCACAGTAACGGGACTTCGTGAGCCGCGCGGTGGGCCCAATAGTGACCGAACTCGTACACGACCAGAGCCAGAGCCCATTGTCCCCAAAGCGGCCATGACGTCGGCCAGAGGTGAAAGCCCACTGTCCCGGCGAACTGCGCGGCAACGAACAAGCCCGTGGTTTGAACGGCAGCATCTCGAAAGCCGCTGAGGAGGTTGTTGGTGGCGAGGAACAGTCCATCGGGGAGCAGGTCATGGCGAAAGTAGTGCTTCCAGCTCTTGGAGTGAGGGAAGACGCGTTCGAGCAACGAGACTACGGTGTACGATACGGCGGCCAGGATGCCGATGACGGCGCTGCCGCGTTCGGGGATCTCGCGATAGGCGTAGATCATCAGCCCCCCGAAGAGGACCGGGAAAACCGTCACCGAGAAAGCCCGCCTTAGAGTGCTCACTGTTCGTCTCCCACCCGCGCCGCGAGCGCTCGATTCATGGCCTGGAACGCGGCGCGCGTATGCTGGTGATGCTCCTCGTTGTCGATGCGCAGCGCACGCCAGCCGCGGAACTCCTCTGCGTGACGCAGTCGCGTTCGGTTCCCCGCGAGGGGCTCGAGCCGAAAGTAGTGGTCCGTCTCGAGAAAGCCCGTCGTCAGGGCGCTGCCGTGCCATCGGAGCTCGCGCGGTGCGTCGAGCGTCACGATCGTCGGGTGTACCGTGAGCGGCTTCGGCCAATTGCTCTGGGCGATCGTGACCGCGATCGCGCCGCCGGGTTCGAGGGTGCCGCCCAAGCGCAAGACGTAGGGGTTCCACTCGGGATAGGCGGCGAAGTCGGTCAATACGCGCCAGACATCTTCCGGAGGGGCGGCGATCTCGATTTCGTGCTCGATCACGAACACGGGATCCGGGCTAGCGGCCAGCGTCCGCAGATGGAGAACGAATGCGACACACAGGACCGCGACCAGCCCCAACAGTATCCCGACCCAACGCAATAGATCCTCCAGGCTCGTCGCTACTCGCTTCTCTCAGTAGCTTGTCGCGGTTTGCGCTGCGATTCCATGAGGCTCTCGAGCTTGTCCCGGAAATCGCGGTGGGAGCTCACCACGGCCACAAGATCGTTCGACATCTGCTGGTGCATGCGCATTCCCATGAGCTCCCAGGCGCGCCGGATCATGACTTTGGTGGCCACGAGGGTCGAGCCTGGAGCCTTGGCAATGCGATGTGCCAACTCCTCGGTGGTTCGCTCGAGGTCGTCCCGTGGCACGACGCGATTGATGATCCCTGCTGCGAGTGCGTCTGCCGCGCTCAAGGTCTGTGACGTGAGGAGATACTCCGCGGTCTTCTTCCAGTTCATGAAGAGCCACGGCTCGATCATCGTTTCACCGCCAGGAAGCCCCATCCCCTGTACGAGCGGCATCTGAAAGTAGGCGTCTTCCGAGGCGATGGTGAGATCGGGAAGCAGTGCCCAGTACGACCCCCCTCCGAGCGCGTAGCCGTGGACTTGGGCGATCGTAGGCTTCGGGAACTCCCACAGTGTGAGCATGGGCGTGAGGAACAGCTCGGTCTGCCCCTCCCAGACAGTGCCTTTGGCTTCCCGATTCGCTTGGAACTCGGGGTAGTCCCCCGTAGGTATATGGCCGGAAGAGAAGCCTTTCCCGTTCGCCTTCAAGATGACCACCTTCACCTCGTGGTCGCGCCGGGCCTGCGTCAGCGCGTCGTCGACGCCCCAGACCATCTCGGAGGTTTGCGCGTTCGCTCGCTTCGGGTCGTTTAGGATGATGCGGGCGACCGCCCCGTCTTTCTCGAAAGTCACGTAAGGGCCATGCTCGGTCGTCGTCATCTGGTGCGTCTCCGTACTAGGCTGGTAGCTGGTTGCCACGTATCGCGTCGGTGGCAAAGTTGTCAAGTTAATTGACCAAGTATAAGTCAGTGAGCCTCGGGATTTGCGTCGTAGGAGAGACCGAACCCGAACGGGAAGAGTGGGCGGTCCGAGTCGTACGGTACGTCTTCGCTCTGCGCCTCGACGGCTTGCATGGACGACGGGAGTTCGAACGGGAGCTTGGCAGTCGGCGCGAACCGGCCGAACGCGACATCGAGCAACGCCTCATCCGTCGCCCCGAAGTGCGCCAGGATCGCCGATGTCTTCTCTGCGACGTTGGTGAGTACGGCAGGTCGTTCGAGGTAGATGGCCAGAACTGTGGGCCGGGTCGCGGCGATCTTCTGGAGGCGTTCGAGCTCGTCCCCTCGATAGTCGAGAGCGCCCTGGTTGAAGATCGCTCCGAAGATCCGGTCGCCGATTCCATTCCCCGCAGGTGCCGGCTCGTACGGCGTATGTGTCCGCACGAGTGCGAAGTCGGCGTCTTCGAGAGATTCGGCGACGGTTGCGTAGCCCGCGACGATCGAAGGGTCGAAGCCTTCCACATACACCCGCACGTCCCGCGCGAGGGGGAGAGTCGCCCTGCTCGCCGTAGGGCGCACCTCGTTCTGGAGCAAGATGATGGACTTGCGCTGGGCGATCTCTCCGGCGGCCATGAACTCGGGGTTCCCGCAGATTGCCCCGGCACGCTCCACGTCGACGTACGGGTCGTCGAACAGGCCAAGGCGGAACTTGTCCCGGAGCAGCCGGCGTACCGAAACGTCGATGCGTGATTCCGGCACCTTCCCGCTCTCGACGAGTTCGATCAGCGGCTCTGGGTAGATCTGCCCTCCGAACTGATCGATTCCGGCGTCGAGCGCCTTCACGTAACGCTCCGGGATGGTCAGATCCCACACTCCATGTGCCTTTGCGTGGACCATTTCGATCGGGCCGAAGCCGAGCGGGGCGACGATGCCCCAGTCCGCGCAGACGACACCGTCGAAGCCGTACTTCTCACGCAGTAGATCGGTGAGGATCTCGCGATTGAAGCCCATCGCGACATCCTCACTCGTCTGGCCTACGGGCACGCCGTAGTACGGCATCATTTGAGCGGTTCCTGCGTCGAGCGCGGCCTCGAAGGGGATCAGGTGGTAGTCGAAGTTGTCGCCGGGGTACGCCTGGTCGCCGCCGTAGCTGAAGTGCGCGTCCCAACCGTCTGCCTGCGGTCCACCGCCCGGGAAGTGCTTGGTCATGCATGCCACGCTCTCCTCCCCGAGGCTCTCGCCTTGAAACCCGAGCACGTAGGCGTGGGTCATCTTCGCCGAGAGCTCGGCATCTTCGCCAAAGCTACCGACGATCCGGGCCCAGCGCGGCTCCGTTGCGAGGTCGGCCATTGGGTGCAGCGCTAGGCGGATGCCCACGGCTCGGTATTCGAGGTTCGCGATCTCGCCGAACTGTCGGACGAGAGCGGCGTCGCCCGTCGCGGCCAACCCGATCGGCTCTGGCCACAGCGAGAAGCCCTCCGTTCGGACGCTCGTCGCAATGCCTTCGTCGCGGAGCCCGTGGCGGGGATCCGAGCTGATGGTCACCGGGATGCCGAGGCGTGAGCGTTCGGCCATCTCTTGAAGTCGGTTGTTCCACGCCGCCATCTCGCGCGGCGACCCGGCATTGACGATGTTGAAGGCTCGGAACTGACGCAACGCAACCGCATCGACGGTTGAGAAGCCCTGCTGGAAGGGATTCCCGACGAGATGCCCGTCCGATCCGAGGAAGATCGGCGGCTGGAACATGAGGCCGACCTTCTCCGCGATGTTCATCTGGCCGAGGAGATCCTCGACTCTGCGTTCGAGCGGCTGCGTCGGGTCTTCGTATGGGTCGACGCGGCCATTCCTGTTCAGATCGCGGACGGACCGTCCGGCGGCGCTGACCTTCGGAGCGGCAGGGCCGAGAGCGGCTCGCGCGCGGTAGTCCTGAATCTCGAAGCTGGCCCAGGCGATCAGTGCGACGACGACGAGGAACCCAACGAGGCAGAGTAGGCCCATCCAGATCCACTTCAATCTACGCATCGGAGTCGTGGTCTCTCTCTCTCGGATCCGCTCGCTCGTCGGTGGAGGTGGAGGTGGAGGTGGAGGTGGAGCGGGCTGTCGGTCGTTCGACGGGCTGAACGAAGATGGGCGAGGACCACGCTCGTTCCTGCACAGGCGCGAGGCAATCGTCGGTGGGGTCGGAGTCTGGTCCGGTGGGGAAGCAGGGAGCCATGGACGTGCAGTTCCCGTCCGCGTCTCGCTCGCAGCGAAGCGTGTCGCCGTTCACCGCGAGACTGGGCGCTTGAATCGCGCGGACATAGTAGACGGTCTCGCGACCCGACCCGACGAAGTCCGCATCCTCGAACTGCGCGATGCACCCCTCCCGGCTTTCCGGGCAGGGGAGGGTGAGCCACGGATCCTCGATGAGCTGTGCCAAGGGTTCGTCCGGCGTCCGCTGCGGGTGGATGCGGACGACTTCGATTTGTGAGATGCGCTTGCGCTGGTCGGAGGGCGAGTAGCACTCGTCTAGACAGAGGCGGTGGAGTCGCTCGGGTGTGAGACCCTCCCGGACGTGTTCGGGGCAGCCGGGCAGCTGCTCGAAGGCTCCGACGGCGCGCACTTCGAATCGGGGGATCTCTCCGAGGCTGATCTCGGATCCCATCGGTCGCCGGCCCTCGGCCGCGAGGAGATCGAACCACAGAAGAATCCGGTCCCCGGAGGTGCCGTACACCTCGCGCCGCTCGAGTGCGTCGAAGATGGCTTCGCGACTCCGTCCGGCTGAGTGCACCGCTGCGAGTCCCCCGGTATAGAAAAACGAGGCGCTGCGTTCGTCCATCGAAGAATTGATGGCCGAGATCTCCTCGGGGGGGATCGACCGAGGGGGGCGAGCCTTGGCGCTCGACGAGAAGCCGAGGTCCATCCCGCGGGCATCGCTCATCCCGGTCCGGTGGACTTCCTTATAGCCCGTCCCGGGTCGTGCGGCGTGGGTGTCGCTCGAGCCGATCAGTCCGTACCGAAAGCGCGCCGGCGGGCCGTCTGCGGAGAAGTCTCCGAGCGCGAGTCCCGACTGTGCGCTCATTCCGGGACGGTAGGTGAAGGCCGGCAGGAACTCGTTCTGGATCTGGCCGCAATTGAGCCAGTCCTCGGGCGTGGAGCCGGGCACGACCTCGTGTCGGAATACGGCCTGCGCCCCGCCCGCGACCGCCGCATCGACGAAGTTCTGCCGCGCTCGAGCGACTCGTTCCTCGCAGTCCTCGCTCGGCAAGGCGCCGCAGCGATCGCGGAGGATCTCGCCGGCTCGCCAGCAGCAGGGCTCGAAGTCGTCGCTCGGCTCTGGGCAGGAGTAGCCGCCGTCGCCATCGGGGATCACGTGCCGCAGGTCTCGATAGGTTTCGGAGGCGCCGTGCCCGGAATACACCTCGAACAGTCGCTGGCGCTGTGGGTCGTGCTGCCGCGTCGAGAGTTGGTGCCCGAGCGAAGCGGTCGGGGGTGCGTGGATCCCCCAGGTCGTCCCGTGCGGAATGACCAAGGCGGGGAAGCCCCACTCGTCGAGCTTTTCAAACAAGACCCCTGGGGTGGCCGCCTCCTCGTAGCAGTCTGTCGGTAGCTCTCGCACCGGCCGGCCCACCGGACACCGTTCGATCTCGTAGCTCTCCCGTACGTATCGGTTGAAGTCTTGGTAGTCGGCGGCGCGAAGCGGGTCCGCCACGCTGGCAAAGCGCATGGCCCGCAAGCTGTCGATCCCGCCGTCGGTCGCAGCGATGGGTCGGGTTGGAACCTCGTCTTCCGCCGTCCCGAGAAGGATCACGTTCTTGTGGCCGAAGTGGCCCTCCGGGGTCGGGGAAGCCTGCGTCCACTCCCACCCGAGAAACGCAACGACGTCTGGGTTCTCCGGGCTCCCGGCTACCGCGTTGCACTGGCGGATCGAGTCTTTGATCTCGCTCCAGAGGCGCGGGGCTAACGCCTCGGCGTGATCGTTGATGCTCCAGAAATCTAGTCCGGCACAGTAGCGGGCGAAGTCACAAGCATCCGCAGGAGGGTGCGCACCTTCCCCTTGGAATACCGGCAGGCTGAACGCGAACGCGTCGATCGAAAAGGTCGTGTGAACATGAAGGTCCCCGAAGAGAATCTGGCTGGAGTCGCCCGGGGCGCCGATACGTGCGGCGGCCTCGGCTTGCTCCTGGCGACGTTCGGTCGTCACGTCGTCGGGGAGTCGCGCTCCCTCGATCGAATTCTTCATTGGCGGCTGGCCGAACGTTCCCCGGAAGAGAATCCAGCCGGCCCCCAGTAGGATCAGGAGGGTTCCGAGCACGAATGCGCTGGAATAGAGGAGCAGCTTCTTCATGTGGGGGAGGCAGGTATCACGCTCCGCCAAGAAGGACAAGTAAGTTGACTAAGGAGTTCGGCCTCGCTCTGTACATTCCGCCGCGGCCGGGCAGGGGCAGGGCGCCAAGGATCGTCAGTTTGATTGCCTAACTCCCCCGAGATGTTACAAAGACCGTGTGGCCACCAAGAGGTCCCGGAATGGAGCGCCCGACCTGGATCAGTTCAGGAAGCACAACCTGGGCTGGCTCCTGCTTCAGATCAGCGACGATTTCTTTCGTTTCGTCGGCCCGCAGTTGGCAGCCCGGGGCCACACCCTCATGCGGACGCAGCACGCGACTGTGCTGACTCTACTTCCGCTAGAAGGGGCTCGAATCACAGACCTTGCCCGTGCGGCGGGAATCACAAAACAGGCAATGGCCCTGACCGTGGGAGATCTCGAGAAGTTCGGGTACCTGGAACGGGCACCGGATCCTTCCGACGGACGTGCGAAGATCGTTCGGTTGAGCGAGGCCGGCCTCGGTATGTTGCGCGACGCGCAGGAGGCCGTTGAGGGAGCTTGGAAACGCTACGCCGGCATGGTGGGCGAGCGCCAACTTCGGTCCATCCGCAAAGGTCTGGATGAGTTGCTCGAGCAGATCGATACCGCCCGCGCGATGAAAAGCGGTCAAGAGTCGAGCGGCACCCCGAGCCGGCCCGCGCGCGAGCGCCGAGGCGCCTGACCGTCGATCCCACGCTACGCGAGCCCGCCCGTAGGCGGTCAGCCCTGCATGCTCTCCAGTTCCTGTCCTTTCGTTTCGTGTACCATCGCGATGACGAAGAACACGGACACGACGGCGCACACCGTGTAGAAGCCATAGGCGCCGGCCAGCCCGATCGACGTGAGCATGATCGGGAAGGTCATGGTGATGGCGAAGTTCGAGGTCCACTGAACCAACCCCGCAACCGCGAGGCCTGACCCGCGGATCTGGTTTGGGAACATCTCGCCGAGCATCACCCACATGACGGGCCCCCAGGACATGTTGAAAAAGAAGACGTAGGCGTTGGCCGCCACCAGGGCGGTCGTACCCGCAGCATCGCTCAAGAGCAGCCCGCCTGACGCGTCTACATCAGCGCCCGCGAAGGCGAGTGTCATGGTTCCGAGAGTCGCGCTCATCCCGATCGACCCGAGCCACAAGAAGGGCTTTCGGCCGATCCGATCGATGAGGGCCATCGTGATGACGCACGCGGCGATGCTCACCGCGCCGGTGATCACATTGATCAAGAGCGCATTGGCTTCGGAGAAGCCGACGGACTGCCAGAGAACCGCGCCGTAGTAGAACACGACGTTGATGCCCACGAGTTGCTGGAGTGAGGCCAGGCCGACCCCGAGCCAAACGATTCGACGGACCCGTCCGCTCTCTCGATCGAAGAGGTCGGAAAGCGACGGCCGGTGATGGTCGCTGGCGAGGGACGCATCGATCTCGGCCACCTTCGCGGACCCGGCCGACTCGCCGTACAGTCGCGCGAGCACGGCGCGCGCGTCTTCCAGGCGCCCTTTCATCACGAGAAAGCGGGGGCTCTCTGGGATCGTGAGCAGGGCGATCAGGAATACGACGGCTGGAGCCGCTTCGATCCAGAACATCCATCGCCACGCTTCGTAGCCGAGCCACAGCGGACCGATCGCCGATCCCGCAAAGCCCGCCAGCAGGTAGTTGCTCACGAAGGCGAGGAAGAGGCCGGTGATGATCGCGATCTGCTGGATCGTGGCCAGGCGTCCGCGCACCTCGGCCGGCGCAACCTCGCTGATGTATGCGGGTGCCATGACGCTCGCCGCGCCGACCGCGAGCCCGCCGAGGATCCGGTAGAGGACGAACTCCGACGACGTCGTGGCGATCCCCGAGCCGAGGGCGCTCACCGTGAAGAACGCAGCGGATAGGAGCAGCAGGGCCCGCCGGCCCAAGCCGTCGGCGAGTCGTCCGGCGAAGAACGCTCCGACCGCGCACCCGAGCAGCATGGACGCGACGTTGAACCCGGTGCCGACGCTATCGGACGCGAAGGCGGTCTTCAGACCGTCGACCGTCCCGTTGATCACGCCACTGTCGAATCCAAAGAGGAAGCCGCCGATCGTGGCGACGATGCTGATGCGAACGACGAACGCGAAGTCCCCTCCGCTGGAACCTGTCGTGCTCACGGTGTGCCCCGCTCGGTCGAGCCTTGGGCCGGACGTGAGCAACTGCAGTGCCGCGACGCGTCAGAACGGTGCGAGTCGAACGAGGAATCGCGCGATGGGTGATGGCTCACTGATCAGTCTCCTTGACGAATATGGGTCAGCCTCGAGGAATACTC
Source organism: Candidatus Binatia bacterium (assembly GCA_029243485.1). Taxonomy (NCBI): domain Bacteria; phylum Candidatus Binatota; class Binatia (SeqCode); species Binatia bacterium. The sequence continues at coordinate 19,738 of JAQWRY010000020.1, forward strand.
TCATGATGAAGGAGGAAATGCACATAAATAGAAAAGAAGGTTGACTTTAATTCTGGGACCGTCCAGCCTCCCCGTGTTCGCCAATTCCGGCGGAAACCATTCTGGAGGGACTCATGAACTCGACCACCACTCGATTTCTCGTTGCCGGTGCCGCGCTGCTCGTGGTTGCCGACGTTGCCGCGGCTGGCACCAAGGTACAAGGAAACCTTGCTCCCACGCCCGAGGTCACCGGCATCAACTTGCCAGCTGGCGCGGCCGTCGTCTCGAAGAGCAAGGTGCAGATGGACGACAAGGGCAAGATCAAGGCGACGATCAAGCTCGACACCAAGATCAACGGTGACGGGTCGTTCGCGGATAAGATCGCTCCGACGCTGAGCGGCGACGAGCTGATCATGGTCGTCAGCATAACCTTCGATCCGGGCGGCGGCGCGATCCTCGTGGAGACGGCGTTCCCGGCGGAAGTCAAGAACGGTACCGCCAAGGTGAAGGAGGACATCTCCGGCACGTTCGGTCTGATTCCTTCTTTGCCGGCGAGCATCCAGATCCGGGGTGCCGCGGTCTACGAGATCGACGCGGGCGACATCCCCGGCTGTGAAGCTTCGTTGGCCATAGGCTTCGCCCTTCCCGGAGCCAATCCGTGCCACGGCGCGAACCCGGCTCTCGCGGTGATGGGCCTGGAGATTCCGGCACCCTGAAGAGGCGAACTGCTTGCAGAACCCCCGGACGCCTTGGGTGTCCGGGGGGTCGCCGGCGCCTGCCGACGACTGCGCCCGGCTGTGTAGTCGTGGCGCGCAGGGCGACGGGGAAGGAGCGCGGCGGCATTGGCTGAACGGGTTGAGTTTGAGGTGCCGGCGGCTACTCTGGCGAGAGCTATGAGCGGCTCCGTCGTCGATGATTCAGACGATTTCCGAAGGCACAATCTGGGTTGGCTCCTGATGTGTCTTGGGAACGATTTCTTCCGCCGGAGTGGGCCCGAGTTCTACCGGCGCGGATACACGGGGCTCACCAAGGCCCATTCGGTCGTCCTGACGCACCTTCCGTTAGGAGGGGCCCGCGTGACTGACCTCGCCCGCACCGCGCGAGTGACGAAGCAGGCGATCGGCCCCCTGGTCACGGACATGGAGCGGCTCGGCTACGTCGAGCGGCTTCGCGACCCCAGTGACGCGCGCGCCAAGATCGTGCGGTTCACGGAGAAGGGTCTGGGCCTCGTCCAAGATGCCCGCGAGGTCGTGGCCGAGACGTGGTCGCAGTACGCGGAGATCCTCGGCGAGGAACGACTCGAGGCGGTTCGCGAGGGATTGGACGAGATCCTCGCCCGTCTCGACCAAGCACGCGACGACTGAAGGGTTTCGCGAAGTCTGAAACCCGGCGGGCTCAGCTCTTTCGGTTCGCCTTCTCGCGCATCTTTTGGACGATCTTGCGGTGCTCCTCTGAGCCGCTCGAGACGGCCTCCGCCGCCAAGGAGAATTCGAGCACCCCCTGGGCGGCACGCTGCAGGTGCAGATTCACCGCTCGCTTCGTGTCCATGAGCGCCTGGCGCGGCTGGCGTGCGAACGCCGTTGCGATCTCGATCGCGCGGGTCCCAGCCGTGCCATCCGGCACGACCTCGTTCGCCAACCCGATCTCCTTCGCCGTCGACGCAGGAATCCTCTCGCCGGAGAACAAGTAGTACTTCGCCCGCTGGAGGCTCATGAGGAGCGGCCATACGACCGCGCCTCCGTCGCCCGCCACGAGCCCAACCGAGACGTGCGGATCCGCGAGGAACGAGCTCTCCTCCATCACCACGACGTCCGAAAGAGACGCGAGACTGCAGCCCAAGCCCACCGCGGCGCCGTGGATCGACGCAATGATCGGGAGCGGGAACCCCATGAGTTCTTTCACCAACCGCTCCGCTTCTTGCAGGGTCGAGGCTCGTATCGCCGGATCGTTGGCCATGCTCTCGATCAACCCGAGGTCGCCCCCCGCGCAGAACGACTTGCCCGCGCCCGAGAGGACCACCGCGTGGAGCGAGGCGTCGACCGCAAGCTCGGTCCAAACCTCCGCCAGGCGATGGTGCAGCTCGGGATTCGCTGCGTTCAGCGCCTCCGGACGGTTCAGCCGGACGTGCGCAATTTTGCCGTCCTTTCGGACATCGAGAACGCCGGATTCACTCATGACTCATCCTCCCGCGGGTTGGCAGTGGCTTCGGAGGCTCGAGCTCACGCCGAACTCCCCAATCGCCTCACCCTTTATGCCCCAGACATAACGGTCGGGCTCGACTCCTCCCACCGGCGACAGACGCAGAAGGCCAGAGCTGTTCAGTTCCACCCGATCGGGAATCAGGCCCGGTCGGATGCTGGATGTCAGAACACATCCGATCGTCGTGTCGGGTAGAGACGTCGGCACCTCCATGTTGTCGTAGAACGTGGTCGAGAATCGGCGGTCGGTTCGCGCGGGTCGAACCGCGCCGATCGCCGTTCTCTCGAGCGTTGCGAGGAACACGAGGCTGACGTCGAGGGAGGCCGGGTTGAGGATCTGGAGATCGTATCGATCTGTCGCGGCCGGCAGTACGACGCGCGTGGGGTTCGCAGGCTGATCCGTACCGAGGCCCAGCGCATCGTTGCCGAAGGCATACTGAGCCTCCGTGTCGGCGACAGTGAACGACCCGACGATCGCCCCGTCGCGTAGTGTCGCGCCGGTGCTGCGGAAGCCCCGGCACTCTCCGTCGGTTTCGTATGCGGTCACCGTGACGATGCCCGTAGAGCCGGAGAGGTCGATGCGCGGCCCAATCTGCACGTTGGCGGCGTCGAGTGCGCCCATGTTCTGAGGATCGACGACCACGGTGTCGTTCTGCGTCAGGCAGATGCTGAAGTCGACGAGCTCATTGCAGTCTTCGCTCCAGAAGATCCAGTGCGTCGAGACGTCCACGTCCCCGATGTTCGACGCCTGCAGGAAGCTCACGCGGCCCTCGCTCACGTCGAACGGCATGAGGAGCTCGGCAGCCGGCTGGGTGTAGGACCCCTCGTCGCCGCACGCGGCGCGTACGCCAGAGGTCGGCATCGGGCCCGGCCCGTTCGTTGGCTGTGGGGGCATGGTGGGCCCCGGTGTCGCACTACCGCCTGGCGCCGGGGTGGCCGTCGCGGACGGATCGGGCGTGGCGGTCGGGTTGGGGCCGCCATCTGGAGTCTCTGTTGGCGCGGGCCCAGGTCCCCCAACCGGGGTCTCTGTTGGCGCCGGTCCCGGGCCGCCGTCTGGCGTCTGTGTGGGATCGGGACCGGGGCTGCTGCCAGGATCGGGGGTGGCTGTGGGATCCGGAGTCGGCGCGGGCGACGCCGTGGCCGACGGGCCGGGCGTCGGCGTTGCCACGGCCGTCGTCACGTCGAGAGCCGGCGCGGCAAGCGACGGGTTCTCCTTCGTGGCAAACGCCCCCGGCGCGAACGACCGATCGATGCGCACGAAGATCAGCGTAACGAGATCGTTCGTGTCGGCTTGCAGAAAGCTCACGAGCGCGGCCGTGCTGAACGTGAAGGTGTCGCCGATCGCATGCACGCCTGACGTAAGGCTGAACGTTCCGAGAAACGTTGCCTGGCCGGCTAGCAGTCCGTTCGCGCTCGACTGGTCGTTCGCCGGAGCATCGGCCCAGAGCACACCGTACTGGGTCTCCACCCAGTTCTCGCCGGCGTGACCGTCGTTCAACCCGTAGACCTGGAACGTATCTACGCCGACTGTCTCGCCAGGAGCGGCGTCGGCCTCAGGGGCCACGTCCACCGTCAGGTTGAGGCTCGCGGCCGAGACCGGCCCGGACACCGAGGACAGGTCGAACCGGATGTATCCCTTGCTGTGCAGGCCGCCGCTGCCCCGATCGGACTTCACCTTGATGTGGAACTCGTTTTCGAACGGTGTTGGGAAGAGGCTGCTTGCGTAGCCGTCGGCGCCATTTCCGTCGGAGGTCGTGATGACGATTGCCGCGGCTGGCGCGAGACCAGCAAGACTCAAGGACAGCGCCATGCCGACGCACAGGAGCGGCCGGGGAAGCACGTAGGGGATGTTCATCGTCATGGCTCCTCTGTTTCGGAATCTTGCTGGCAGGTAGTCAAGATAGCTGTCCATAGACCATTCAGAGATTTCGTCAAGTGAATTTACGATTGAGCACCCGCGGGGCCTAGCCAAGCAGTCTACCAACGTTGCCAGTAGTCAATTGTCTTGACTTCCTATTCCAATTAGTCGTAAGGGCCCTTGACGATCTGTGTTGGAGCCAAGGGAGGCAATCCATGGGAGCGATGAGGCGGAACTGTTCATTCGGGCGTTTCGGAGGCACGGCAACGATGGCCGCTGTCGCACTGGGCCTTTGCTTCCCGCTGGTTGCGGGCGCGATCGTCATCACGACTGCCGATGGAAACGGTGCCGACGGCTACGCGGGTAGCCTCTTCCCAACACCGTTCGAAAACGACGAACACATCAAGGTCAAGTCCGACCGAGGCTCCGGCGGCCTTCACAACAAGGGCTACGCCCGATTCGACCTGTCCTCTGTCTCCGGGCCGATCTCGGCCGCGAGTCTGAACCTGACGTTAGACATAGCCCCGGAGGTCGATGCCGCGCCTGGCGAGACCGTCGGCGTGGATACGCTAGAGGTCTACGGGTTGAACGACGGCCACGCCGACGAGGCCTGGGTAGAGACCCAGTATGGCGTGCTGTGGGCCGATGCTCCGGCCAACGACCAGGCGAGCCCGAACGGACTGCTCCCGGGTGAGGCGACGTTTCTCGGGACGTTCGACCTCACGTCAGGTGTGCATGCGATCGGAGACACCTTCACGTTCAGCACGGCTGCGCTCGCGGGCTTTCTGCAAGCCGACACGAACGATCTCGTTACGCTGATCTTCGTGCGGATCGATCGGTCGTTCGCGCCGGCCGGGTTTGCCACGAAGGAGCACCCGTCGCTCGCCGAACCGGCGCTCGACCTGACGACGGCGACGACAACGCCGACCCCGACTCCAGTGCCCACGCCGTCGCCAAGTCCGAGCCCGGGTTCCGCGGCGTGCCCGGCTGTCCCGCTGGCCGGCTGCAGGATGCCCAGCAAGTCGTTCCTGATGCTCGCAGACAAAGAGGCCGATGGCCCCGGCCCCAAGGACAAGCTCCTCTGGAAGTACTTGAAGGGCCCCGCCGAGACGCAGGCGGCCTTTGGCGAACCGGACTTCGATACCGACTACACCCTCTGCGTGTACGACGACTTCGGGCTGGCAATCGAAGCCGAAGTCGCGGGGGCTGGTAGCTGCAACGGCAAGCCGTGCTGGAAGGCGATCGGCACCAAGGGCTACAAGTTCAAGGACAAGGCCACCGGTCAGGACGGCATCTTCAGCATCCTCATGAAGGGCGATCCCGCGAATCCCAAGACCAAGATCTTGGTGACGGGAAAAGACGCCGGGCTTCCCTTCGTGGCGGGCAATCCACTGCTCGGTGCCGGAGGGCCGATCGCCGTGCGCCTCAGCAACAGCACGACCAGCAATTGCTGGGGCGCGGATTTCCCACCCGAGTCGGTGAAGAAGAACTCCGAAGAGATCTTCAAAGCGAAGACGCCGTAGAATCAGCATCGTCGGCGGGTGGTTCGCGGGCCGGGAGACCCGTCGTTCGGCTCAGGAGGGCGAGAGGGCTCCGTTGATGCCGCCGTCGACGGGGAGCAGCACACCCGTCGTCCATGCGGCACCGGGAGAGGCCAGGTAGATCGCAGCGGCGGCCATGTCGTCCGGTCGCCCGACGCGGCCGAGCGGTGACATCGCCGCGATCTCGTCGCCGCGCGTCTCCAGCATCTGTTTCATCATGCGGCTCGGGAACGGCCCGGGGACGAGGGCGTTCACCGTGATGTGACGAGCGGCCAGGTTCTTTGCGAGCACGCGCGTCAGGTGGTGTAGTCCGGCCTTGCTCGCCGCGTAACTGTAGGTCTCGGTGACGGGAACGACGAGGCCGTCCCCCGAGCCTACGTTGATCACCCGAGCAGGCGCGTCCTTGCTCCCTGCTGCGGAAAGCGCTGGTAGGAGCGACTGCACGAGATAGAATGGGGCTTTCAGGTTCAGGTCGAGCGCCCGGTCCCATCCCTTTGCCGGGAACTCCTCGATCGGTGCGCCCCATGTCGCGCCCGCGTTGTTCACCAGGATGTCGAGCTTCGGAGCAAGCTCCGTGACGCGCGCGGCGAGATCGCGGCACCCTTCCTCGGTGGCGAGATCGGCTGGGAGTCCGGTGCAGCTGCCGATCTTCGACAGTTCCGCAGCTACGGCTTCGCATTGGTCCGCTTTTCGCGACGCGATGAGAACTCGGGCTCCCGCTTCGACATAGGCCCGGGCAATCATCTCGCCGATCCCGGCGGTGCCGCCCGTGACGAGGGCCGTGCGGCCGCGGATGGAGAAGAGCTTCTCGAGATTGGACATTTCAGCGATTCCTATCGAGTGGAGGGACTGAAAGTCAAGTAAGTAGACTAATTAGTCAACGAACTTGACTTATATGCGGATTCGGCGTAGATCCCGGCTCTCGCAAGATGGAGAAGGAGCGCCGTTTCCGGCTGTGGGCTTGGGGCGGGCGCAAGAGGAAACGAAGATGAACGTGGACGAGCTTCCGCTGTTGTCGGCCGACAGTCATGTCGAAGAACCGCATCTTCTCTGGCACGACGGGCTCCCCGCGGCGATGCGCGCGCGCGCGCCGCGCGTTCTCGTTCCCGAGGAGAGCTCCGCCGAGGATTTTGGTCGTCGCATTGGGGCAGGTGTGTCGTTCAAGCACGAGGCCCGAAGCATGAACGTGGACAAGACCGGGGGGCTCGACGACGCGGAGGTCCGCCTGCGAACGTCCGATCCAGAGTGGCGGTTCAAGATCCTGCGGGAAGACGGAGTTGCCGGTGAGGTGATCTACCCGACCTCCGGCCTCCAGGTCTGGGCCGCCGAGGATGCGGAGGTGGGTGCGGCCTGCTGCCGAATTTACAACGACTGGATTCATGACCGCCTGGAGTCGAAATCGCCACGTTTTCGTTGCGCGGGGCTCATCCCCACCTGGAATGTCGAGGACGCCGTTTCCGAGGTGAAACGTATCGCGGATCTCGGCCTCGGCGCAGCGCTGTTGCCGCTCGTCGGTACGCCGGATTGGAATCACCGGCAATGGGAGCCGCTTCTCTCGACGATCGAGGAGATCGGGTTTCCCATCGTCATGCACCAGGGGACCGGTCACGATATGTTGTTCTACCGTGGGCGCGGTGCGAGCGTGGCGAACTTGTTGGCGACGCAGTCCATGGCGCCGCGCACGGCGGGGCTCCTCGCCACCTCGGGTGTGCTCCAGGACCATCCGGGTCTGCACTTCGTGTTCGTCGAGTGCAATGCGAGCTGGCTGTCCTGGGCGATGGAAACGCTCGATCACTACTCTGTCGCCTTCCAGGGATACGAAGGCTGGGTGAAGCCGGTTCTCCCAGAGCCCCCGAGCGCCTATTTGCGCCGCCAGATCCACGGCACGTTCCAAGTCGACAGCGTCGCGATCGCGAACGTCCCGCGTACGGGCGTCGAGCCGCTCTTGTGGGGCTCGGACTATCCCCACATGGAGGGAACCTACCCGAACTCGCGCAAGACTGTGGCCGATCTCTTCGGAGGTCTTACTCCAGAACAGGCGGCCGACATTGGCCACGCAACGACGGCGCGACTCTTCGGCTTCGAACCCGAGGTACTGACCTCGCCGGTATGACGTGCGTGATGTCGGCTGAAGAAGCGAACGACGATCCGGATCGGGAGCAGGCCTTCGAGAAGGTCGCGGCCATGACCCTCAAGGAGAAGGTCGGACTCATGTCCGGGCGGCTCTTCAACATGCTTCTCTTGCCGTTCCACCATGGCGTGATGAAGCAGTACAACCGCAGCCCGTACCACAACTCCTCCGTCAAGCGGCTCGACGTGCCGTCGATGCGATTCTGCGATGGGCCGCGCGGTGTCGTCAGTCAGAACTCGACTTGCTTTCCCGTCGCGATGGCACGGGGCGCAACGTTCGATACGGCGCTGGAGGAACGGGTCGGCAAGGCAATCGCGAAGGAGATCATTGCCGCTGGCGGGAACTTCTTCGGCGGCGTCTGCATCAACCTGCTTCGTCATCCGGCATGGGGACGAGCCCAGGAAACCTACGGTGAGGATCCTCACCTTCTTGGACGCATGGGTGTCGCGGTCACGGAGGGCGTACAGTCACTGGGCGTCATGGCCTGCGTGAAACACTTTGCCCTGAACAGCATGGAGAACGCCCGATTCAAGGTGGATGTCACCTGCTCGGAGCGAACACTGCGGGAGGTCTACCTGCCGCACTTCAAGGAATGTGTGGATGCGGGGGCCGCCAGTGTGATGACGGCGTACAACAAGGTGCACGGCGAGTACTGTGGTCAGAACGAAATGCTGATCCGGGGCGTCTTGAAAGGGGAGTGGGGATTCGAAGGGTTCGTCATTAGTGATTTCGTTTGGGGAATCCACGATACGGCCCAGGGGGCTCAGAATGGCATGGATGTCGAGATGCCCTGGCCGACCCATTTTGGCCGCAAGCTCCTGAAGGCGGTGAAATCGGGTCGGGTCGCTGAGAAGCATGTGGATGAGGCCGCGTTGCGAATCGTGAGCACGATCCTGCGCTTCGACGAGGTCTTGCAAGAGAACGCCGTCGATCCGTCCGTCGTCGCGTGCGAGGAGCACCGGCAGCTCGCTCGGACGGTCGCCGAGAAGTCGATGACGTTGCTCAAGAACGACAACGGCGTGCTGCCGCTACGGCGCCGTGACCTGAAGCGAGTCGCGGTCATCGGCGAGCTGGCGGACACGGCCAATGTTGGGGATCACGGCTCCAGCAAAGTCGTTCCGCCCTACGCAATTACGCCGCTCGATGGACTCCGGACTCATCTCGGGAGCGATGTCGAGATCGACTATTGCCCGGGCACGGATCTCGCCGCTGTCACCGCGGCCAGCCAGTCGGCCGACGCGGTCGTTCTCGTCGTGGGGAACCGCCACAGCGACGAAGGCGAGTACATCATGAACTCGAAGCGGTCGCCCGGCGGCGATCGCGACGAGCTGTCGTTGCGAGAGAGCGACGTCGAGCAGATCAAGGCAGCCGCTCGCGGAAACCCCAACACGGTCGTGGTGTTGATCGGGGGCAGCGCGATCACGACCTCGGAGTGGGAGCAGGACGTGGCCGCGATCTTGTTCGCGTACTATCCCGGGATGGAGGGCGGAAACGCGTTGGCGGCCACGCTCTTCGGGGACGTGAATCCCGGCGGCAAGCTGCCATTCACGATTCCAACGGACTCGGCGCACCTGCCGTTCTTCGACAAGGAAGCCGAATCGATCGAGTACGGCTACTATCATGGGTACACGCTGCTCGATCGCGAGGCGGTCGAACCGGCCTATGCGTTCGGGTGGGGTGGCTCGTATACTCGATTCGAGCTCTCCGCCCCGGCGTTCTCTGCCGACGGCGATCAGTTCCGCGCAGGCGTCACCGTGCGGAATTCAGGTGAGTGTGCCGGCGATGAAGTCGTTCAGCTCTACGTAGGTTGCAGTCAGTCTAGCGTTGATCGCCCCAAGAAAGTGCTGCGCGACTTCGAGCGAGTTTCGCTGCAGCCTGGGGAGTCGATTCGCGTCGAGTTGAGCGTCGATCGAAACACGATGCGTTGGTACGATGAAGCCGACGGCGCGTGGAGGCTCGAAGCCGTGCCCTATGACCTCCATATCGGCACGAGCAGCAGGGATCAGGACTTGTCGACCGGTGTCGTCTCGGTCGACCCCCTCAGTTGAATCGGTAGCTGAGCTCGCCGCCCCACGTCGCTCCGGGTGCGTAGTAGCGGGTCGAGTAGCCGAAGAATCCTGTCGTTCCGCCCAGGCCACCGAAATAGTCCGTGTCGGTGATGTTGCGGCCCCAGAGCGCGACCTGCGCCCGGTCGTCGAGGAAGTCGTACGACAGTCGCGCGTTCAGCAGGTTGTAGCCGGAGAGCTGTCCCGAAGGGTCCTCGGGCTGCGTCGTGTGAATCGCACTCTGGTAGTACCAATCGAGACGCGGCGTCAGCCATCCATCGAGCCAGTCCGGCCCGAGAGCGGCCACGCTGAACGAATACTGCAGCGCGATGTAGCTCGTGAACTTCGGCGTATCGATGAAGGTCTCGCCCTGACGGTTGATGGGTGTCATCGAGTCGAGGGCGCTGACGTCGGGGAAATTCCCGTTCTCCGAGTCTAGGACGCCGAAGTTCGCCATGAGCATCAGGCCGTCGATCGGCCGCGTCACGATCTCGGCCTCGAGCCCTTCCAGTGTGGCGGAATCGGCATTCACGATCAGCCGCGCTGTCTCGGGCAGTTCCTGCCCGGGTACTTCGATGGTTACGCTCTGGGTCACCTGTCGGCCGTCGTAGTCCATATGGAAGAGGGCGAGGTTGAAGGTCAGGCGCTGGTCGAAGCCGATCGTCTTGAAACCGATCTCGAAGTTGTCGACCGTTGCGGGGTCGAACGCGACCAGGCCGCCGGCGGTCCCGGTGCCGACGACGGCGTTGAAGCCACCACTCGAGAAACCGCGGGAGTAGGTGAAGTAGCCCATCGCGTGGTCCACCGGAGTGTCCTCGATGAGCCCTTCGGGCGCGATGAGAGCCACGCTGCCCATCGGGGTCCAGGAGGTGAAGACCTTGCTGTCGGCCTCCGAGGCGGTGAGGACCGGGTCGGTCGTTGTGCCATCGCCCAAGGGGAAGATCGTGTCGCGCGAAACCCCGCGCTTTTCGGTCGTGTAGCGAAGACCCGCCGTCAGGTTGAGCCACCGGGCGACGTCGTAGCTCGCTTGCCCGAAGAGGGCCCAGTCCCAGTCGTCCTGGCTGACGGGACCAACGGTCGTGCCGCCGGCCGTATCGATGACGCCGGGGATAGAGCGCACCAAGAGGGCTTCGTCACGGGTTTCCCACTCGGCGAAGACGCCGGCAACGAAGTTCAGATCGCCGTCCAAGGCGGCCCCGGCGGCCTGGCCCTCGACCAGGTACTGTTCACCTTCGTTAGGCTCTCCCTCGATGCCGTCGTACTCGATGTTCGTCACGGTCGTGAGCGGCGTGATCGTGCCATCGATGTCCTCCCGGTTGCGGACCTTCTGCTGTCGCCAAGAGCCGAGGAGTTTCAGCGTAAGGTCGTCGAGGAAGCCCGTCTGCTCCGGGGTCCAGGCGGCGTTGCCCCAGACCCCGTAGTCCTTTGAGTCGAAGATCGAGTGGAGGTTGCTTCGGAACTCGCGCGGCTTCGATTCGGCACACTCATCGAGAAACGTCGGGAAGCCAGCCGTGATCAGCCCTTGAAGGGAGGCTCCTGCTTCGGGGACCACGACGCAGTTCGGGCCTTTCCCTTTGCTGTGATCCTGGAAGTAGTTACCCGAGACGTTGATCTCGATGTCGTCCGTTGCGAGCACCCGGACGCTGCCGAGGAACCAGAGGGCGTTCCGGTCACTGTGGTTCTCGCCGGTATAGGCGTTCGTCGCGTAGCCGCTGGAGTTGGCCGACGAGACCGAGAGCCGCGTGAACACCCGGTCTTCCAGCGCGCCGATGCGGATGGGCAGATTGAGACTCGACCGCGTCTCCACCGTCGAGAAGTTTCCCGCGCGAACCCACACCGAACCTTCGAGCTCGTCCTTGGGGCGGACGGTCGTGATGTTGATGGCGCCGCCGAGCGTGTTCTTCCCGAACAGAGTTCCTTGCGGCCCTCGGAGCACCTCGACCTGCTGGATGTCGGCCGCACTCAGGACGGACGCGAGCGCGCGCGGGAGAAAGACGCCGTCGACGTACACCCCGACTCCGGGGTTTCCCGCCTCCGTCGCTCCGACGCCGCGGATCGAGATGTTGGCGAGGTTGTCTCCGCGGAAGGTATCGATGCGGAGGTTGGGGACCAGGTTCTGAATCTCGTCGAAGCGCGTGATCTGTGCCTCGATGAGAGTCTCGGCGCTGACGGCGGTGATCGAGATCGGCGTGTCTTCGAGGAATTCGTCGCGCTTTCTTGCGCGGACCACGATCTCCTCTACGCGGTTTCTGGCGCGGCCGGAAAGGGGCGTGTCGAGGTCGGAGGGCGAGGTCCCTTCGGCCTGTGCCTCGGTGGCGTCGATCTCTTGATCGATCCCGCCTGCTCCGGCACCGGCTTCGATGGTCTCCAGGTACCCTGGGGCGCCGCGGTCCTGACCGGGCGCAAGGTCCGCGGTTGCGCAGGTCACGGCCAAGGCCATCACAATTCGTTTCAAGAACATTCGAGCCCCCTCGAGTCTGGTGGAACTTCTGGAATGGGCTCTCCGATCAATAAAGTCAAGATGATTGACGAAAATCGTCAAGCGGGTTGATTGAGTCGGTCAAGTGACTTGACTAATGAGAGTCGCATGGCGTAGAAGACACCACGCGAAGGATGTTCTGGCCCGGCGTAGGACGTTTTGGGCCGATAGGGAGCGACGGAGCGATGAATCTCGAAGACATGGTCTTGGTCAGCGTCGACGACCACATCATCGAACCCCCCACGGTCTTTCAGAATCACATGCCTCAGAAGTGGGCATCGCGCGCCCCGAAGCTCGTCTACGACGCCGCAGACAAGGTTCAGCGCTGGACGTGGGAGGAGGGGAGCACCCAGACTCCCTTCATCAACGCCGTGGTGACGCTGCCGGAAGAAGAGTGGGGGTTCGATCCGGGAACCCTCGCCGAGATGCGCCCCGCCTGCTGGGACGTCCACGAGCGCGTGCGCGACATGAACGCGAACGGCGTCTTGGCATCGATGTGCTTCCCGTCGTTCGCCGGCATGGGCGGTTGGTTCTTCGCTTCGGCGAAAGACCGGGCGCTCGCCACGGTCTGTCTGCGCGCCTACAACGACTGGCACATCGACGAATGGTGTCGAGCTGCGCCGGGAAGATTCATCCCGCTGCCCATCTCGCCCCTTTGGGATCCAATGCTCGCGGCGGAGGAGGTCCGGCGCGTAGCCCGCAAAGGGGCGACCGCGATCACGTTCGCCGAGGATCCGGAGGCCATGGGCTTCCCGAGCATTCACACTGGAGACTGGGATCCCTTCTTCGAGGCATGTGTCGATCACGGCGTGACGATCGCGATTCACATCGCCTCGTCGGCGACGGGCCCGCTGGGTCGACCTACGACGCCCGTCGACGTCACCGTGACCCTTCCGTGCTGGAACTCGCTGCCGTGTCTCGCGAACTTCTTGTGGTGCCGTTCCCTCCAGAAGTTCCCGGATCTGCGCATTGCGCTTTCGGAGGGCGGTACGTCCTGGATTCCCGGTTTTCTCGACCGAATGGAGCGCCACTTTGCGAGGCAGAAGTGGACGCGTGCCGACCTCGGGGGGCTCACTCCGACCGAGGTCTTCCGCCGGAACTTCCTCTCATGCTTCATCAGCGACCCTTCGGGGCTGCTGCTGCGTGATCGCATCGGGATCGACAACATCGCGTACGAGGTCGACTATCCCCATTCGGACTGTACGTTCCCCGGCTCCCCCGAAGAGCTGTGGGAGTGTTTGGAGGATGCCCAGTGCTCGGACGAGGAGATCGACAAGATCACCTACAGGAACGCGGCCCGGTGGTTGCGCTTCGATCCGTTCGCGCGTCTGCCTCGCGAATCTGCAACGGTGGGTGCGCTCCGAGCCGCGGGCGCTGATGTAGATCTCCGGACTCGCTCCCGTCGTGAGTACGCTGCAGCCTACGAGGAGAAGTATGGGCCAATCGGCTGAGAGGGTGCTCGAGTACAATCCGTTCTCGTACGACATCCACGACGATCCGTACCCGACGTATCGGCGCCTGCGCGACGAGGCGCCCGTCTATCACAATCCCGAGCTGGGCTTCTTCACTCTCTCGCGGTGGGACGACGTCTGGACCGCGACACGCGACTGGGAGACGTTCAGCTCGGCCCAGGGCGTCACCATCGAACACGGCAAGAGCCGCATTCCGATGATGATCCTCATGGACCCGCCCGATCACGCGCGGCTGCGAGGTCTCGTGAGTCGAGCCTTCACGCCGAAGCGGATCGCGGACATGGAGCCCGCGATTCGGGAGCTGATGCATCAGTACGCGGACGCGGTTGGAAAGGCGGCCGAGTTCGACGCCGTCGAGGCGATCGCCAACCGCTTGCCGATGGATGCGATCAGCACGATGCTGGGCGTCCCCGAAGGACAGCGGGAGCGACTGCGAGACCTTGGAAACCGGATGTCGTTCCGGGAGCCCGGCAACCCGACGCCGCCCACGTCCGCGCGCGAAGCGAGTCGGGAGTTCGCAGCCGAGATTCCGCCTCTCATCGAGGCGCGGCGACGCGAGCCGCAAGACGACCTGATCTCCGCTCTCTTGGCCGCCGAGGTCGAGCGCGAGGACGGTCAGGCGGACCGCCTGACTCCGGAGGAACTCTTCGGCTTCGTGCAGCTCCTGAACTTTGCCGGCAACGAGACGACCGCCAAGCTGCTGTCGACCGCGCTCTACTGGCTGTGGCGCTATCCCGAACAGCGACAGATCCTGGCCGACGAGCCGGCGATGATCGCGCCGGCGATCGAGGAGATGCTTCGCTACGACACGCCCTCGCAGTACCAGGGCCGTGTCGCGACGCGAGACGTGGAGCTGCACGGCGTGCGCATTCCCGAAGGTTCGCGCGTTCTACTTGTCACGGGAGCGGCGAATCGAGACGAGAGGCGGTTCGACGACCCGGATCGGTTGGACGTGCGACGGGATCTGTCGACGCACCTCTCGTTTGGATGGGGACATCATCTTTGTCTCGGCAAGTCCCTCGCGCGCTTGGAGCTGCGCGTTGCGCTCGAGGCGATACTCAGCCAGTGGCCGGAGTACGAGATCGAGATCGAGCGGGCGGAGCGCATCCACGGCGGCAACGTCCAGCGTGGATTCTCGAAGCTGCCCCTGCGCGTCTGAGCGGCCCGCTGAGGAGGGATGCCAATGCGTAGTGTGATGAAGGGTGTTCGCGTTCTGGAGGTTGCCCAGTACACGTTCGTCCCGGCTGCCGGCGCCGTACTTGCGGATTGGGGCGCCGATGTCATCAAAGTCGAGCACGCCGAGACGGGTGACGCGCAGCGAGGCCTCCGACAGCTCGGGAGTGTCGAGATCGACGCAGACCGGAATCCGCTGATGGAGCACGCGAACCGGGGGAAGCGCTCGATCGGTCTCGACCTTTCCCAACCGGGCGCGCGGGAGACGCTGTACCGCCTCGCCGAGCGGTCGGACGTCTTTCTCACGAACTTCCTGCCGTCCGCTCGAACGAAGCTGCGAATCGACCTCGAAGACATCCGCGCGGCCAACCCGGAGATCATCTACGTTCGCGGATCCGCGTATGGCAACGCCGGTCCCGAGCGGGACACCGGCGGCTACGACATGACCGCCTTTTGGTGCCGAGGCGGGAGCGCCGCGGGGGCGACTCCCGATGGCACGGACGGCATCGTCGGTCAGCCGGGCCCGGCCTACGGCGATTCAATCGGCGGCATGACGATCGCGGGCGGGATTGCCGGAGCGCTGTTCGCTCGCGAACGGACCGGCGAGACGAGTGTCGTCGACGTCTCCCTGCTCTCGACGGGTATGTGGGCGATGGGTTTGGCGGTCGATCTGACGCTTTCCACCGGGGAACGCTGGAAGGCGGCGCCGATCCGCCATCATGGCTCGGCTTCCAATCCACTCGTCGGTCTCTACCGGACGAGTGACGGAAGGACTCTGAGTTTGGCGATGCTTCAGGCTCACAAGTACTGGCCCGACTTCTGCCGTCTGGCGGGACGGACGGAGCTTGAGATGGACCCGCGGTTCGATTCGGCGGAGGCGCTCTTCCGGAATGCCGGCGCGGCGTCGGAGATCGTTGCCGAGATCATCGGGGCGAGGCCCTTGTCCGACTGGAAGAGAATTCTCGCCGAGGGGGAAGGGCAGTGGGCGCCCGTCCAAGACACGGTGGAGCTCGCTGCCGACGGCCAAGCGCGCGAGAACGGCTACATCGTGCCCGTCGATGCCGACGACGGCGGTACGTACGAGCTCGTCGCGAGCCCCGTCCAGTTCGATGAACAGCCGCCGGCGGTGGAGCGGGCACCGGCCTTCGCCGAGCACACGGACGAGGTCCTCCTGGAGCTCGGCCTCGATTGGCCCGAGATCCTCGAGCTGAAGGCGGCGGGCGCCGTCACGTAAGGACACGCAATGGTGATGGCAACCGTCGAGATCCATGGATCCTGCGCGCCCGGTTACGAGCCGGTTCGCGATGTCTTCCTCAGCCACTTCGAGCAGGGGCTCGAGGTTGGGGCGAGCGTCGCGGTAACGCGCGACGGCGCGTCCGTCGTCGACCTCTGGGCGGGCGCTGCACGGCCGGACGGCACACCGTGGTCGCAGGACACGATCGTCAATGTCTACTCCACGACGAAGACGATGGCCGCGACGACCGTTCTCATGCTCGCCGATCGCGGCGAGATTGATCTCGATGCGCCGGTCGCTCGCTACTGGCCCGAGTTCGCGCAGAACGGCAAGGACGGCGTGTTGGTGCGGCACGTGATGAGCCACAGCGCTGGTCTCTCCGGTTTCGATCCGCCACTTCGCTCTGTGGAGCAGCTCTACGACGGGGAGGCGATCTGCGATGCGCTTGCTCGCCAGGCGCCGTGGTGGGAACCGGGCACGGCGTCGGGATACCACGCGTTCACACAGGGGTTTCTCCAAGGGGAGATCGTGCGGCGCATCAGTGGGCGCACTCTTGGCAACTTCTTTCGCGAAGAAGTCGCCGAGCCCCTGGGCGCCGACTTCCACATTGGCCTCGACGAGCGCCACGACGCACGCGTGGCCGAGCTCGTGCCGCCCAAGGAGCCACTCGGAACGGACTCGGCCGACTCCGACTCGGTCGCGTCACGGACGCTTGCGAGCCTCAAGCTCGACGGCACCGAACCCCGCACCGCGGCGTGGCGACGGGCGGAGATCCCCGCTGGCGGTGGGCACGGGAACGCTCGGTCGGTTGCACGTGTTCTCTCCGCGTTGGCCTGCGGCGGGAGTGTCGACGGCGTCCGGCTCCTGTCGGAAGCAGGCGTCGAGAGAATCCTCGAGGAACAGACGCGCGGTGTCGACCTGGTCACGGGAGTCCCGCTCGTGTTCGGCATGGGCTTCGGCCTGAGCGATCCCTTGACCCCGATCAGCCCGAACGAGCGCGCCTTCTTCTGGGCGGGCTGGGGCGGCTCGATGGCGGTGGTCGATCTCGACCTCCGGACATCGGTCGCCTACGCGATGAACCGGATGGAGGGCGGACTCGCCGGCGGCGACCTCCGTGGTGGGGTCTTGGCGGCTACGGCGCTGGCGTGCACGCCCTGATTCGCGAACAGATCTACTTTCGGTACACGTCGTACTCCGAGCGGCCCTTCAGGAAGTTGTTGAGATGGATGTCGGCGAACATTCGGATTGCTCGCTTCTTGGTGATGAGCTTCTTCATTACCGTCTGACCGAATCGGTTCTTCCGTCCGGGGATCAGCTGCGGGCTCTTGCCCAACTCGGACAGGATCTCTCGAACGACGTCACCGGGGTCCATTGCCTCGACCTCGGGGAAATCTTCGAGCGCGGTCGTTCGGGTCATGCCCAAGGGCGCCGAGATCGCATCGACCCCGTGGGGTTGGAGCTCGAACCAGAGACCTTCGCCGAGGACCGTCAGATAGGCTTTCGACGCGCCGTAGTGTGCGACGAAGGGCGCGCCTTGCCCGTCCGCGCCCGACGAGATCAGGACGATCCCGCCTCTCTTTCGTTCCATCATGGGCTTGCCGAAGTGGTACGTGAGCTCGCACGCGGCCTTCACGTTGATGTTGATCAGGTCTCGGTGGAACTCGAGGCTTCCCTCATGGAACAGGTGCGGATGAACGATCTCGGGATCCGTCTCCATGGCGGCACTGCAGACCAGGAATCCGACTTCGAGGTCGCTCGTCGCGCTCTCGACGGTGGCCAGGATGTTCTCGTCGGTGAGATCCGCGTGGATCGTCCGGACCTCGACGCCATACTGGCTCTTCAGGTCCGTCGACTGCTGCTGCAGGGCTTCCGGCAAACGGTCGACCGAGACGATGTTGAGGCCACGGCTCGCCAGCTCCGCACACCACGCCTTTCCGAGGCCGAGAGCGCCGCCCGTGACGACGGCCCACGGCCCGTACTTCTGTTGGAATGCCTGCGATCCCATGTCTCCCCCGTTTAGGCCTTCTCGTCCGTGTCGAGGGAGGCCTTCATGGTTCCGAGATTCTGGCCGGCGATCGAGTCGCCTTGGTGCGTGAGCTTCGAATGGGCATGGCAGAGGTGGTGCATTTCGAACACGGCCTGCATCGCCGTCCATTGGCCCATCGTGTCGAGCGTGCGGTTCACCGCCTGCTTGGCCATCTTCAGCGCGAAGGGATCCATCTGGGAGATTCGGGCGGCGAGGTCGAGGGTGAACTCGTCGAGCTTCTCGTTCGGCACGACGTGGTTCACCATCCCGAGTCGCCAGGCTTCCTGCGCGTCGATGAACTCGCCGGTAAAGAGCATCTCCTTGGCCTTGCGTGCGCCCAGCTCCCAGGTATGACCGTGGTACTCCACACCGCCGACGCCCATCCGCAGCACGGGGTCGCTGAACTGCGCGTCTTCGGCCGCGACCATCAGGTCGCAGGGCCAACACAGCATCAGGCCGCCGCCGATGCACTTTCCTTGTACCGCTGCGATCGTGGGCTTCGGAATGTCGCGCCAGCGCCGTGAACGGCCGAAGTACATCTCTTGCTCGAGACCGTAGTGGGCGGCCACGCCCGGCGCGGGCGTGTACTCGGCTCGGAAGAGTGGCAGTGACTTAGGACTGATGTCGTGCCCAGCGGAGAAGTGCGGGCCATTCGCGCGCAGGACGATCACGCGAATCTCGTCGTCTCGGACGGCACGCTCATACGCCTCGTCGAGCTGGCGAAGCAGGGGAGGGTGCTGCGCGTTGCGCGCCTCCGGTCGGTCGAGGCTTACCACGGCAACGCGGCCCTCGGTCTCGTATTGGATGAAGCGCTCTTCGGACATCTTGCGGTCTCCCTTCGTAGGGTTGAGTTGGCTAGCTTCGGCTGCGCGGCATCCCGAGAGCCGTCTGGGCGATGATGCTTCGCATGATCTCACTCGTGCCGCCGTAGATCGAGGTGGCGGTCGAGAGCCGGTAGGCGTACTCGATCTCGCCGCCGCTCATCGCCCCCGCGGCATGACCGGACATTAGGGACTCGGGGGCGGCCAGGTCGAGCAAGGCGGAAGCATCCGCGATGAACGTTTCGGCCCCGAACAACTTCACCATCGGGCCGATACCCGGCATGCTGCCGTGTCCCATGCCGGCCCACAGGCTGGCGAGGCCCAGCGTGCGGAGAACCTCGATGTGCATTGCGGAGCGGGCGAGGCGTGCCTGCACCCGCGGGTCGTCGGCGGGGCGCCTTCCGTTGCGTTCGGTTCTGGCCCAGTCGAGGGCTGCGTGGAGCAGTTTCTCGTGCACGTGCAGGAACCCGGTCGAGCCACCGCCGCCGTGCTCCAGATTCAGGGCGTAGCCCATGACTTGCCAGCCCTCGTTCACGTTGCCGATGCGGTATCGGTCGGGGATTCGAACACCATCGTAGTACGTGGCGTTGGTTCGCTCGTCCGAGAGGGTATGGATGGGTTGGATGTCGATCCCGGGCGTGTTGATCGGCAGGAGGAACATCGTGAGGCCGCGATGTTTGGCCGCGTCCGGGTCGGTGCGCGTCAGGAGAAGGATGTACTGGCCCAGATTCGCGCCGCTCGTGAACGTCTTCTGGCCGCTGATCACCCACTCGTCGCCGTCGCGGATCGCTCGCGTGGCCGCGGCGGCCACGTCCGATCCGGAGCTTGGCTCGGTGTAGCCCAAGCAGCAGATCGCCTTGCCCTGCGCGATGCGTGGGAGCACTTCATCTTTCAGATCGTCGCTGCCGAAGTGCATCAACGTCTCTCCGACGATGCGTGTCGTCGCAGACGCCTGCAATGGCCAGCCGAGGCGCTCCATTTCTTCGGCCAGCGCGCGGGCCTCCAGGGGCGAACAGCCCTGGCCGCCGTACTCCGCGGGCCAGTTCGGGAAGAGGAACCCTGTGCGGGCGAGGGCGCTCTGAAAGTCGAAGTCGCACGCCTCCCAACCCATGCGGCTCCGGCTTCGGAGCTCGGCAGTGAACAGGGGTTCGAGGGCGGCGCGAGCACGTGTGCGAAACGCCTCGGCTTCCTGCCCCAGCGAGAAGTCCACTGTCATTTCGCCGGGCTCCGGTAGGCCGCATGCGGCCTTTCCCTCGCGGCGCACGAAGGCGCGGACGAGTTCCTCCTCCGGATCGCCGGCAACGAGGCCCCACGCCTTGGCCCGGCGATGGTAGAGCTGGATGTCGTACTCGAGGGAAAGGCCGTAGCCGCCGTGGACGTGTAATGCTCGAGCGACGACATTCGTCGCGGCCTCGGTACTCCAGGTGTACGCCATCGAGATCAAGGCGGCGGCGTCTTCGCGCCGTCGACTCAGGGCCCACGCCGCGTACTGCACGAGCAGGCGTCCCCCCTCGACCGCCGTCACCGCGTCGGCGAGCGGGTGCGCAACACCCTGGAAGGTCGCGATGGGCCGGTCGAACTGGACTCGCTCGGTCGCGTAGGCGGCGCCGATCTCGAGGGCGCGGCGAGCCAGCCCGAGCAAGGCTGCGGCCGTAAGCAGCTTCCACTCCTCGACGGCCGCCCCATGCGCCTGTTTCGCGCGATCGTCCTGCGCGAGAACCGTGCGTGACACATCGAGACGGCATTTCGCGAGCGGTGTCGCGCCGAGATTCGGCAGCGCGGTTCGCGTGTCGTGCTCGACGAGTACGAGCGCGTCCTCGTGGAGGCCGACGATTTGCTGCGCGGCCGCTCCGCCAGGCACCCACTGCGCTTCCTTTCCCGACGTGGGGCGCAAGGCGAGGACGCCGACGTCCTCACCTCCGAGGAGGCGATCGAGCGCGCTCTGTGCCGCCGGCGTGCCAACGGCAGCGAGCGCACGGGCCGTGACCATGGCCTCGATGAGCGGAGCGGATGCGAGCCATCGTCCGAGCTGCTCCGCGATCACGATCGCGTCGAGGAGGCTGGCGCCGGTACCCCCGTTGTCCGTCGGGACGCGCGTGCCGACGGCGCCCATCTGCGCCAATGTCGTCCAGAGCGCGGGGTCGAAGCCGTCGGGCTCGGCCGCGCGGACGCGCGCGGGGCTCGACTCGACCGAGAGCATCTCGGCGAAGGTGTCGCGCAGCAGCTCTTGCTGCGGACTCAGGCCGAGCTTCACGCCGATCCCCGAAGACGGAACTTCTGTACTTTGCCCGACGCTGTCTTCGGGAGCTCGGCGACGATCTCCACCGCTCGCGGCACCTTGTAGTTGGCCATGTTCGCGCGGCTCCAGGCGACCACGTCGTCGGGGGTGATCGCGGCATTCGGCTCGGCGACGACGAAGGCGCGGCCGACCTCCCCCATGCGCTCGTCCGGCACGCCGATCACGGCCACCTCGCCGATCCCGGGCATCTCGAAGAGGAGTTTCTCGATCTCGGCGGGGTAACAGTTGAAGCCCCCCATGATGTACATGTCCTTCAGACGATCGGTGATGCGGATGTAGCCACGCTCGTCGAGCCGCCCCACGTCGCCGGTGTGCAGCCAGCCGTCCGCGTCGATTGTGCTGCGGGTCGCGTCCTCGTCGTCGAAGTAGCCGCGGGTGACCGTCGCGCCGCGGAGGAGCACCTCACCGTCCTCGCCGATGGGGACATCGGTGCCGTCCGGGGACACACAGCGGATCTCGCCGAAGGGCAGGGGCGGTCCCGCGGTGAGCGCGATCGTCTCCGGGTCCTCGCCGGCACGGTTTTGCGTCGCGAGCCCGGCGGTCTCGGTGAGGCCGTATCCGGTGACGACCGTCTCGAATCCGATCTCGGATTTCATCCGACGGATGAGCTCCGGGGGAATCACGGCCGCACCCGTCATGGCGAGCCGCAGTGACGAGAGGTCGTGCCGGGTGCGGTCGGGGTGCATGAGAATCGTTTGGTAGAGCGCGGGGGGCCCGGGCAGCACGGTCACGCGGTCGCGCGGGACCCGTGCGAGGACTTCGGGGACGTCGAGCTGTGGGTGCGGCAGGATCGTCACGCCACGCATTATGCAAGACATCCATCCCGCCTTGTAGCCGAACGCGTGGAAGAACGGATTCACGATGAGGTATCGGTCACCCGCGCGCAGCCCCACGGCCTCCGTCCACGCCTCATACCCGATGATGTTCTGGCCGTGAGCCATCATGACGCCCTTGGGGTGGCCCGTCGTGCCCGAGGTGAAGAGGATGTCGGCGAGATCGCCGGGGCCCACCGTCTCCGCACGACGTCGTGCTTCCTGTGGCGACACCGACCGTCCGGACTCGGAGAGCTCGTCCCAGGTTCGGGCGCGCGGGTCGGTGCCGTCCAGGAGCACGCGATCGGCCAAGTCGGGCAGGTCCTCGGTCTCGAGCATGTCGAGATAGCGATTGCCCAGGAACTCGGAGACGCACAGCAGCATGCGCGCACGGCTCTTTCGCAGGATGTAGCCGGCCTCCGAGCCTTTGAATCGTGTGTTCAGGGGGACGAGGACCCCTCCTGCCGCTTGCAGGCCGAGGGCGGCGAGCATCCAGCGCGCACTGTTCGGCGCCCAGATGGCGACCCGGTCGCCCGGCTCGATGCCGGCGGCGATGAACGCTGCCGCGGCTTCGAGTCCCGCGTCGGCGAGCTCGGTGAAGTTCCAGTGTTGGTCGCCATTCTCCAGCGCGGTCTGCTCGCCGAAGCGCTCGGCCGCGCGCAGCAAGAGCTTCGGGATGGTATCGGCGTCCAGCACGCTCAGCTCTGTGGGGTCGGGATCGTCGACGGCGCTTCGTGCAGGAAGCGGAGCCAGGGCGGAGGCGACGACGGCGCGAGGCGATTCACCTCCGCGAGGTCTTCGGCCGAGAGATTCCACGTAAGGGCCGCGAGGCTTCCGTCGAGCTGTTCGGGCGACATCGCGCCGACCACGATCGAGCTCACCGACGGCTGGGCGAGCAGCGCGGCCAGCGCGAGCTCGGTGAGCGTGTGGTTGCGCTCCTCTGCGAACGCGAGCAACCCCTCGACGGCCGCGATGGCTTGTTCTCCGAGGTCGCCGAAGAAGAACTGCGGGTACTTGGCTGCGCGCGAACCTTCCGGCGGCGGCTTCCCCGCACGGTATTTCCCGGTCAGGACACCGGATTCGAGCGCGAAGAAGGGAAGCAGGCCCACCCCGTACTGCAGACACGCCGGCACCAGCGCGTGCTCTACGTCGCGCGTGAGAAGGCTGTAGTGCGCCTGCGCGGAGACGAATCGTTCCAGACCGCAGGTACGCGCCGTCCAGTGCGCCTCGGCGAGTTGAAACCCGTCGAAGTTTGAGCAACCGAGGTACCGGACTTTCCCTTGGCGTACGAGGTCGTCGAGCGCCCGCAGGGTCTCCTCGATCGGAACCGTCGGGTCGGGGATGTGCATCTGGTAGAGGTCGATCACGTCGGTCCGGAGGCGGGAGAGGCTCGCTTCCACCGCCTCCATGACGTGCCGTCGTGAGCCTCCGCCTTCCATCGGGCCGTGTCCGAGGGGCTGGCCGAACTTCGACGTCAGCACGACTTGGTCGCGCTTCCCTTGGAGAGCCTTACCGATGAACTCCTCGGACTTGCCGCCGCTGTAGAAATTGGCCGTGTCGACGAGGTTCACACCCCGGTCCAGAGACGCGTGGAGGATCCGCGCCGTCTCCGCCTCGTCGCAACGTTTGCCGAAGTTCGTCCCGCCGATGCCGATCGCCGACACTTCGAGTCCGGAGCTTCCAAGCTTCCGGTATTCCATGGGCGCCGTCTCCTTGTTTCAGTTGGGCAGTTGAAAGACCCTGAGGGCGTTCTCGCGCAGAAACTTGGGCCACACATGGTCGCGGAAGGGAACCTTGGGCAGCTCTTCGAAGATTCGATCGAGTGTCAGCCCGAAGGGGAAATAGCCTGCGTACATGATCTTGTCGCTGCCCCGCGTGTTGGCGTAGTCGACGATGTCCTTTGGGTAGTGCTTCGGGGCGAACGCGCTGGTCATGTAAAACAGGTTTGGCCACTTCAGCATTAGCTTCACGGCGAGCGCTGTCCACGGCTCGGCGCCGTGGCGCATGACGAAGCGCAGTTCGGGGAAGAACCAACAGACTTCGTCGACGAGCTCGACCTTTTGGCTTGCGAACGGCACCCGTGGTCCCGGGATGCCCACGTTGCAGCAGAACGGCAGATCGAGCTCCACGCACTTCGCGTAGATCGGATACCAGCGCGCGTCGTTGATCGGCAGCTGCGGGTCGTGCGCGGCCGGCAGGCCTCCGATCGCTCGCAGGTCGTACTCTTCGTGCAGGCGGACGATCTTGCGGACCTCGTCCATGCCGCGGTGGGCGTCGGCCTCGTACCAGTGGAAGAAGCGATTCGGGAAGCGGCGGCTCGCCTCCTTGGCGAGCTCGTCGTCGTCGTCGATGCGGATCATCGCCCGCTCGACTCCGAACCGGTCCATCTCCGAGATGGTCCACGCGATGTAGTCGGTTTGTTCCCCGGCGCGCGGGAGATCCTTGAACATGTACCCCGCGGGCATGTCGAGCTTGGCAAGGCTCTCCTCGTCCCGCAGGAGGCGACGCCATCGTTCGGTGGCGCGTCGGGGGCCGGCGCCGGAGTACGCTTCCGGACCCGAAGGAACCCCGAGCAGAAGATCGATCACGCCGATGTCCTTCGGAAACGCCATGAACCTGCCTAGCCCGAAAGGGGGGATCTAGGCAAGCTCTTTGACTAAATTGATCAAGTAGATTGACGTTTCGGCTCGCCTGTGATCTGAGGTGAGAACGGAGAATAGAAGAGCGTGGCCGAGAATTTTCCTATGCCGGTCCCCGATGGATGGTTCGCCGTGGCGTACGGTGACGAGCTCTCGGCGGGGGAGGTGAAGCCGATGCGCTGGTTCGGGCGCCACCTGGTCGTTTTTCGAGACGCAGACGGGCAGGCGCGA
Source organism: Candidatus Binatia bacterium (assembly GCA_029243485.1). NCBI lineage: Bacteria > Candidatus Binatota > Binatia (SeqCode) > Binatia bacterium. Next base: position 44,676 of record JAQWRY010000020.1, read on the forward strand.
GTGTTGGACGCCCACTGTCGGCACATGGGTGCGCACCTCGGCCACGGCGGGACGGTCTGCGGACGCTCGGTGCGTTGCCCGTTTCATGCCTGGGAGTGGGACGGCGAGACGGGCGAGTGCGTGGCGATTCCGTACGCCAAGAAGATCCCGGCCAAGGCGCGCATGCGGTCCTGGGAGACGCGCGAGCGCAACGGACTGGTACTCGTCTGGCATCACGGTGGCGGCGCGGCGCCAAGCTGGGAGGTGCCCGAGGTCGAGGAGGCGACGAATCCCGCCTGGACCGATCCGGATCGCTACGACTGGACGATCCAGACCCAAGTGCAGGAGATCGCCGAGAACGGAGTCGATACGGCGCACTTCCGATTCGTGCACGGAACCGTGACTGTGCCGGAGGGCGAGGTGGAGTTCGATGGTGATTTCCGCCACGCGGTGAATCACATCCGCATGAATACGCCGCGTGGGGAGGTGGACGGCACGATCGAGGCGCGCTCGTTCGGGATCGGGCTGTCGATCGTTCGCTACAGCGGGATCTTCGAGACGGTTCAAGTGCTCTCCACGACGCCCATCGATGAGCGTACCGTCGTGCACCGAAAGTCGTTTCGGCAGCCGCGTCCGACGGAGGGGGAGAAGCCGTCCCGGGCGCCCGGTGCGTTCATCCGCAACGTCGTAAAGCAGCTCGGCGAGGACGTTCCGATCTGGGAGAACAAGGTCTACCAAGAGCGTCCCCTCTTGTGCGACGGCGACGGGCCGATCGGAAAGTACCGGCAGTGGTGTCGCCGGTTCTACAGCGATCCGGCGGCGCCCGCCGCCGAATGACGTCGACATTTCATTCCTCCCGAGCCCCCTCCAGCACGGATCGTGCGCGTCACGAGCCGGAAGCGAAGGCGGCTCGGGCTCTGACTGGGAGAAAACCTGATGCAGCAGACCGATCGTGACATCCTCGAGATCAACAACCTTCTCGCCGAGTATTGCCTCGCCTGTGACGAGTGTCGCTTCGACGACTTCGCGCGCTTGTTCGGCACGGATGGTGAGATGCATGCCTTTCGGCGCGTCTGGAAGGGCTTTGACGAGTTGGTGTCCTTCATCTCGGCGGCGCCCGAAGGCATTCATCTCTGCGGCCTGCCGCGGATTTCTCTCGACGGTGATCGAGCGGAGTGCACGGTCAACTTCGTCTTCGTGACCCACGACAAGCAGGTCGGGAGCCTGGGGCTGTACATCGACGAGCTGGGTCGGACGCCGGAGGGCTGGCGCTTCCGAACGCGAAAGATCAAGATCCTGAGGCCGAGCGAGAAGGCCGCGTGAGCGAGCCCGTTCCGTCCCCCGCGGATCTCTCTGTTCGTGTGAGCGCCTGGCTGGACGAGCACGACGAAGCGCTTGCGCCGTATCGGCTGCCCCTCGAGAGCTTTGACGCTCGGGTCGACCAGCTGAAGAAGCTGCAACGCGAGCTCTTCGACGCCGGCTGGGTACGTTACGGGTGGCCTACGGAGTTGGCCGGCCTGGGCGGCAACGAGCTGCATCGTGCTGCGGTTTACGAAGCACTGGCGGACGCGGGCTATCCTCCGCGTTCGGTCTTTGAGCATCTGGACATCATCATCCCGACACTGGCGCGGTTCGCGCCGGAGCTCGCGGTCGACCTCGTTCCGCGCATGATGCGTGGGGACGAGCTCTGGTGTCAGGGCTTCTCGGAACCCGAGGCCGGCTCGGACCTAGCTGCGCTGCGCACGCGCGCCGATCGCGACGGAGACGGCTTCGTTTTACGAGGGCACAAGATCTGGACGAGCTGGGCGAAGTGGGCGCGCCGCTGCATGGTCCTGGCTCGGACCGGGGCGCAGGACGACCGCCACCGTGCGCTCACCATGATGGTCGTGGACATCGATACGCCCGGACTGACGGTGCGGCCGATCGTCCAGTCCAACGGTACGCCGGAGCTCGCGGAAGTGTTCTTCGACGATGTGCCGGTCGCCGCCAGCCAGGTGGTCGGCGAGGTCGATGGTGGCTGGGCCATCGCGATGTATCTCCTGTCGTGCGAGCGTGGGAGCTATCCCTGGCAGCGGCACGAGTTCCTGCGGGCGCGTCTCGCGACGCTCTCCAGCAATGCGCAGCGTGACGCGGATCACGAACGGCTCGGGCACGCCTACAGCGATCTGTTTGCCGTGCGCACGCGCGCGTGGTCGACGCAGTGTGCACTCGCGCGCGGCGAGGTTCCGGGCCCCGAGGCCGCGGTAAACAAGATTCTCATCACCGAGACCGAGCAGACGCTGTACGACGCAGCGAGCGAGATCCTCGGCCACGGGATCCAGACCGGCCTCGTGCCGGAGGCGTGGCGCTGGCAGGAGGACTTCCTCTTCTCCCGAGCGACGTCGATTTACGGCGGCTCGCGACAGATCCAGCTCACTGTGGTGGCGCGCCACCTGATCGGGCACGGCGCCGGCTCCGAGACGGAGCCGGGTTGGTCGGACTGGGTCGATTCGATCACGCAGGCCGTCCGAGAGAGCCCGACCGTGCGCGATGCCCTGGACGGACTGGGCTGGTGGGACGTTTCCGGAGCGTGCGCCGATGGCGATGGTCGCATCGGCTTCGGCGCCCTATTCGAGGTGCTTGGACGCGAGCTCGCCGTAGGACCGGCTCTCGGCGCGGTTCTCAGCGCTCCCATCTTGGAGGCGAGCGGCGGCAGGCCGAATCTCGACTCCACGTATGCCGTCGTGGTGGGGGAATCGAACGCCCGGCTCGACATCTTGGCGCCCGGCGGACCTGCGCGTGACCTCGTCGTGAAGCTTCCGAGTGGCTGGGGGCGGGTGTCGGCCGATGCGATTCGTTGGAGCTCGAGTGCTTTGGACAAGGGCGCCCTGCAGGTCGGGAGCCTCGATCCGGAAGCAATCGACCCGCTCGATGTTCGCGGGGATGTCCAGGCACTGGAGGAGCGCTGTCTCGCGCTCGGGCGTACGGCCATCTGTTTCGAGATTCTGGGTGCAAGCACTATCCTTCTCGATGCGGCCACCGAGCACACGCGCACGCGGCGCCAGTTCGGGAAGCCGCTGGCCGACTTTCAGGCCGTGCAGCACCTCCTCGCGGAGGCGCACGTGGAGTTGGCCGCGTTGCGAGAGCTTTGCCACGCGCTCTTGGCGCCGGACTCCGAGAACGGTCCTGAACCCGAGGCGGCGGCGCTGGCGAAGCTCCGTGGTGGTCGAGCGGGCCGAACGATCGCGCAGCGTTGCCTGCAGGCTTTCGGCGCGATCGGCTTCACTGAAGAGCACCTCCATCACCGGTACGCCCGTCGGATCATGACGCTCGACGCCTTTCTCGGCGGCGGGTCGGAACTCGCACGTCGTCTTGGCGCCCGCGCGGCCCAGAGCGGCCAAGCGTTGAAGGGCTTACCCTTCGACTCGCTGCGGGGCGCACGAGGTCCGGAAAGCACGTGACGCCGCGGCTTCGGCCGAGCGATAGTTTCGGCGTCGAGCAGACGCGCGGGACCTACGAGGACTGAGGTGTGTCTGCAAGGTCCGCGGTGATGCTCTTGCTCGCTCGCCAGAAGAGGAACGCGGCAAGGAGTGTCGCGACCTTGATCAGAAGGAGTGAGTAGCGGATCGACTCGTCTCCGAACGACGGCCGGAGCACGTCGTTCAGGATCCCGACCGCCTGCGGGCCGCCGCCGAGTCCGATCAGGTTCAGGAAGAGGAGCAGGATGGCCGAGGCCATCGCGCGCATCTGCGGCCGGGCGATGTTCTGGACGACCGCGTAGCTCGGTGACGCAAACACGCCGCCAATCAGCCCCGCGGGTACGAACGCGGCGAGTGCGAGCCATCGGTCGTCGATGAGGAGTTGGGCGGCTTGAAAGGGTAGGGCGGCCAGCAGCGTGATGGCCGGGAGCCACGCGTACCATCGCACGTCTCGGCGGCCGAGTCGGTCGGCCGCCCAGCCGCCGACCACCGTTCCGATCGCTCCGGCGGGTGCCGATACGGTGGCGAGAAAGAGCCCGGTCTCGGCTACCGACATGCCGTGCACGCGCATCAGGAAGGTGGGGGACCACATCCCCATGCCGAGGCCCGCAAAGGTGGCGAAGCCGAGCGCGGGTGCAATCAAGCGAAACGTGCGGCGCGACCACAGGAACCGAAAGACCTCGCGCGTGTCGGGATCGGGCTCGGCCCGGAGTTTCGGGGGGTCGAACCGGCCCCGCTCGGGCTCGCGCACGGTGAGCATCACCAGCGCAGCGAGAACGATGCCCGGTACGCCGACGGCGACGAAGGTGCCCCGCCAGCCGATTTCGCCAGCCAGCCAGCCGCCGATGCCGTTTCCGAGGGCGCTGCCGATCAGAGGGGCGACGGCGTACAAACCGAACACGGTCGCGCGTCGCTCGGGTGGGAAATAGTCCGACAAGATCGAGTGGGATGGTGGCACCCCGCCGGCCTCGCCGACGCCTACCCCGATGCGGCACAGGGCGAGCTGCCAATACGCCCCAACGGCCCCGCATGCGACGGTCATCGCGCTCCAGACCGTGAGCCCCATGGCCAATACGTTGCGCCGGACCCAGCGGTCCGCGAGCCGCGCCACTGGAATTCCGGCGGTGGCGTAGAAGATCGCGAACGCCGTGCCCGTGAGAAAGCCCATGGCCGTGTCCGACACCGCCAGGTCCTTCTTGATTGGCTCGAGGAGCACCGCCAAGATCTGGCGGTCGAGGTAGTTGAAGACGTAGGCCGCCGTCAGGACGCCCAGGACATAGTTGGGGTAGCGGTCCGCTTTCTCTGGTGGCGCCATCAGGGAATCGTCGCTGGGCTACCAGCCTGCGAGCCGGGCGGCCCGCTCCCGGTGTACGTCCGGTCCGCCGAAGAGCGCGCGGTCGGCCATGATTCGCTTGTACCAGAGGTGCACGAAGCACTCCCAGGTAAACGCGATCCCGCCGTGCAGCTCGATGGATTCTCTTGCGACATCGGTCGCCCGGTCCACGACGTGGGCCTTCCCGATCGCGGCCGCGCGTTCGGATTCGTCGGGCAGGTGGTCGAAGGCGTGGGCCGCGTACCAGTAGAGCGCCCGTGCTGGCTCTAGCGCCGTAAGCAGGTCGGCGAGTTGGTGCTTGATCCCCTGGAACTGCGCGAGCGGCGTGTCGAACTGCTCGCGCGTCGACACGTACTCGACGGTCTCGCGCAGCAGGCGGGTCGCACAGCCGAAGGCATCGGCGGCGAGGAGGACGAGGGCGGCGTCGCGGACGCGTCCTCCGGCCTCGATGGCCAGGGGCTGCGCGGGGGTGTCTTTCAGTGAAATGTTCTCGAGGCGACGCGTTCGGTCGACGCCGTCGAAGGGCTCGGTGCGTGCGCCGGCTGCTCCCGCCTCGACCAGGGCAAGGCCGCCGCCGGCCGTCCCGATGATCCAGACGTCGGCGCTCGAAGGCGAGGGGACCAGCATCTTGGTACCCGTCAACCGTCCGCTCTCGAGCCGCATCTGCCAGTCGTCGGGCTGCCACCGAAGGCCATCTTCTGCCGCGGCGAACGTCGCCGTCGCTGCGCCTGTCGCGAGCTGGGGGAGCCATGCGTGCTTCTGTTCCGGCGTTCCCGCGATGGCGAGAGCGAGGCAGGCGAGAGTGTGGCCGAGAAAGGGCCCTGGGATGGCGCCCTCCGCTAGGGCTTCGAAGGCGAGCGCGGCATCGATGAGCTCGAGCTGCAGACCGCCGTACTCCTCCGGCACGAGCAGGCCGTGCAGGCCCAACCCACCGAGTGCGTTCCAGACCTCGGGGGCCGCGCCGACGTCGTCGTCGAAGATCCGTCGGACCTGCTCCGGGCTGCACTCCCGAGCGGCGTAGCTGCGGACCGTCTCTTGGAGGAGCGCCTGCTCTTCGGATGGGGCGAAGTTCATGCGGGACCTCCGTGGCTGTCGGCCTGGCGGCTCACGGCGTGCTCGATCGCCGCGATGTCTGTCTGGGCGAGGCGTCGATACGTGTCGCCGTCGCGGACCCACACCGGGTCATCGCAGTGCCATCGCTCGTCGCGCAGAACTCGCTTCAAGATCTTGTGGGTTTGTGTTGTGGGGAGCGAAGCAGCGACTCGCACGTACTGCGGCGCCCACTTCGTGCCGAGGTCGGCTTGCTCTGCCAGGAACGAGCAGAACTCGGTTCCGTCGAACGAGGTGTCGGGGGAGAGCGCGACGGCCGCCATGACGGCGTCGCCTGCGTGCACGTCCGGGACCGCGTAGACGGAGGCGAGTTCGATGCAGCCGTGGCGCGTCAGAATGCGCTCGATCGGAGCCGCTGCGATGTTCTCGCCGTCCACCCGCATCCAGTCGTACCCGCGGCCCGCAAAGTACAGGAACCCATCGTCGTCGCGGTAGGCGAGATCGCCGCTCCAGTAGATGCCGTCGCGCACGCGTTCGCTGTTCGCCTCGTCGTTCTTCCAATAGCCTTCGAACCCCCCGGCGGTCTGGCGGTTGGCCAGTTCCCCAATCGCCTCCTCGGGGTTCGCCAGTTTCCCTCTCCCGTCGAAACGGGCGGGCGCACACTCCCGCCCGGTCCCCGGGTTCAGGACCACGGTTCCGGGTTGGCCCGCACCCAGGGCACCCGCAGGAGTGTCGGGGGATCGTACGATCGTGATGCCGCCCTCCGTCGAGCCGTACGAGTCCGTGACGTGGCATCCGAAACGCTGGGCGAAGCGCTGGACGTCGTGGAGCGTGCCCTCGTTCCCGTAGGCCAGGCGGAGTGGGTTCTCCGTGTCGTCGGGCTGCTCGGGCGTTGCGAGGATGTAGTTGAGCGGTTTGCCGACGTAGTTGAAGATCGTCGCGCCGAACCGGCGCACGTCCGGCAGAAAGCCCGAAGCGGAGAACCGCTGGCGGAGCGCGAGGGTCGCGCCGCCGGTCACGGATGCGACCCATGCGTTCTGTGCGTTCGAGTGGAACATGGGCATTGTCTGATAGATGACGTCGGACGCAGTGACGCTGCGCCGTGATACGAGTCCCGCCGCGCTCCCGCAGAGCCGACGCTGCGAACAGATCGAGGCCTTGGGGTCGCCGGTCGTGCCGGACGTGAAGATCAGCAGGTACGGCGCGGTGCCGTCGATCTCGTTCGCCGCGACGTCGGCAGGGGCCGTGTTCGCCAGACGCTCCTTCCACCGTTTCGAGTCGATATCGAACGAGCGTTCTTGTGGAACGCTGATGTCGAGCCCGCGGAGAAGGGTGGCTTGCTCAGCGTCGGTGATGAGAATGCCGCAATCCGTGTGGCGAATGTCGCGGTCGAGCTCGGGGCCGCGCCGGGTGGGATTGATGCCGACGACCACGGCTCCCGCCAGCGCAGCACCGCCCAGCAGGAACACGTACTCGGGCACGTTCTGCAGCAGGACGCCGACATGAAACGGTCCGTCCGGGCGGAGGTCCTGCAGCAGGCGCGCGCGCACCAGGCACTCGCGCACCACCTCACGGTAGGTCCAGGCCCGGTCTTCGAACCGAAGACCGGTATGGTCGTCCTCGCGGCGGTCTAGAAGCAGCGAGGCGATGGTGGCGGACTGCGTGGTCACGCTCGCGTCGATCTCAGCCGGCGCCCGAGCCACGCTTGAGCACCGGCGGGGCCTCCGGCTGCTTCTTCCTTTTCTTCACGGGCTCCCGCACTTCGAGGTTGCCGGCCTTGCGTGCCAGGGCCTTGGCCTTCTCCATCGGGTAGTGGTTGGTCGCGACCATCTTCTGCGCGAAGAGCCCGCCGCCCGACAGCATCGTGGTGACCTGCCACCAACCTCCGAACGTGTCGGCGGTGATGTCTCGGATGGCGTGGAAGAGGCGGGTGCGATACTCGCCGTCGATCCCGTCCATCGTGCGCATGTACTTCTCGACGTAGGGACGCGTCTCGGGATTGTCGAGATCGCCGGGCATCGGCGCGGTGACGATCGATCCGCCGCCGATGTCGTGAATATGGCGGATCATTTTGCTGAACTCGGCGGCACCGTGGTACTTCGCGGCGTTCGTGTAGAGTTCGCTCGGGCTGACCCAGCCCTCGGGGGTGGTGGAGACGTTGGTGATGGCCGCTTCGAGTCCCGCGCGTACGAGCGTGGCGTAGATCACCATCTCCTGGATCTTGTCTCGAATGTGCGCGACGCGATCGAGGCCGTTCGCTTCGGCGAGGAGCTTGGCAAGGCCGACGAGGAGGTCGGCGTTCTTCGCCATGTGCGCGGCCCCGCCGACGCGCTGCCAGAGGCCGAGGGCGTGCGCGAACGTGGCCGAGAACTCGACCTCTCCGCAGAGGAAGATGCGCTCGTTGGGCACGAAGACGTGATCGAACACGACGAAGCCCTCTGGCTGCTCCCGAGTCTGGCTGTAGGGGTGGTACCTGGGGTCTCCCGATGAGGCCACGGTGGTGTTCATGATGGTGATGCCCTTGGCATCGATTGGCACTCCGCAGGCGATCGCCCAGGGCTCCTCGCCCGGCTTCATCCGCTTGGTGGGCATCACGACCATCTCGTGTGTGATCGCGGCACCCGAGATGTGGAGTTTCGCGCCGTTCAGCACCACGCCGTCGGAACGCTCCTCGACGACGCGCAAGTAAACGTCGGGGTCATCCTGTTGCGCTGGGGGCAGATTGCGGTGGCCCTTGGCATCGGAGATGGTTTGGACGCACCGGATGTCTTCGGCTTGGCAGTACTCGACGTATCGCTCGATGCGCTCGGCGTAGTGCGGATGCTTCTCGCGCATGCGACTCGCCGCGGTGCGCAGCGCGTTGAAGCTCTCGAGCGTGGTGATCAGTGAGACGTCCCACTGGATCATCAGCTCCAGCCGGTTCCGCAGGTCGTCGCTCGACCGAGGCGGCTCGTACGCGGGGGCCGTCGCATCCGGGCCGAGTGCGTGTTGCTGGTCGTAGCCTGCGGCGATGATGTCGACGGAGCGCTTCATCCGCGGATGGGTCGTGACGTCGTCGACGCGCTCGCCGTCGAAGAAGATCCGGCGGTCGTCGCGGATCGAGGCGCGGTAGTCGTCTCCTGTTTTCATGTGAACCTCATTCTTCGAATCGCTCGGGTGGATGGCTTTGGCGCCGTGGCGATCAGGGCTTGCGGCTGCCGCGAATGTCGCGCGGTAGGCCGAGTGCACGCTCGCCGATGACGTTTCTCTGAATGTTGGGTGCCCCGCCACCGAGCGCGGAGCCGTGTGAGAAAAGGTATTTCGCAGACCATCCTCCGGGCCGGTCGGCTCCGCCGAACAGGGCGAACTGGGGGTCCGGTGTTCGGAGGCTCTCGTCGGCTCCGAGCAGGTCGTAGGCGAGCCGAACGATCTTCTTGCCGATCTCGGTCGTGTGCAGCTTGCTCACCAGCATCGGCACTTCGACGCTTTGTTCGTCGTTCGTGTTGGCCGCGGAGAGGATCCGGTAGCGCGTGTACTTCTGCGACAGGAGATACCCCTCGATGTCGAGGAGCCGTTGCCGCACGTCGGCACTCTCGATCGCCGGTCGTCCGCCGCGGTCGACGCGACGCGCGAGTTCCAGCAGGTCTTGGAACTGCTGCAGGGCCTTCCGGGGGTTGCCGATCAGCGCCCGCTCGTGCGCGAGCGTCGTGCGGCTGATGCCCCATCCTGCTCCCCGTTCGCCCACGGTGTACCGCACGTGCGTGCGCGCTTCGTCGAGGAAGACCTGATTGAACTCGTCGCCGCCGGTGATCTGCTTCAGCGGGCGGACCTCGACGCCCGGTTGGTCCATCGGGATCAGCAGGTACGAAATGCCGCGGTGCCGCGGCTGGTCCGGCTCGGTGCGGATCAGGGCGAACATCCAGTCGGCGATGTGGGCGCTGCTCGTCCAGATCTTCTGTCCGGTGATGACCCATTCGTCCCCGTCGAGTTCGGCGCGACTGGTGAGGGACGCGAGATCGCTGCCGGCACCGGGCTCGCTGTACCCCTGGCACCACGTGATGTCCCCGGAGAGCGTGGCCGCGATGAATTCGCGGCGCTGTTCGTCGGTGCCGTGGTGGAGCAGGGTGGGCGCGAGCATGTCGGGGCCTTCGCCGACGAGGCCGAGGGGCGCGCCTGCGGCAGCGAACTCGGTTTGGATCACGTCCTCGGCGACCGGATCCGGCTCGCGGCCGGCGCCACCGAACTCGCGGGGGATGCTGCGGTAGACGTAGCCGCGGTCGACGGCGGCGGCCCGGAACGCCGTCGTCTTCTCGGGACTCGACCCCTCTCGCCACTGCTCCCGCAGGAACGCGCGCACGGAGTCCCGAAGTTCGAGGTGTGTCGCGTCGAGCCGCAGATCCATTTCGTCCTCAGGCTTGCCGTTCGACGAACATCGATGCCTGACCGCGACCGACGACGCCCTGGAAATCGAGGATTCGGGAATACGATTGGCCCGTGCCGTCGTTGGACAGCCTAGCACTTGCCTCGACCGCGACCCATTCACCGATGGGCTCGCGCTCGAGATGCACCGACAGGTCGGGGTTGATGTAGCGCCAGTGCTGCCAGTCGAGGCCACTTGCGGTGCCGCTCGTGAAATCGCCCGCGACCGCGGCCCGAACGAGAGGTGTGACGGCCTCGCCTTCGACCAGCGAACAGCGGAGGCGGAGCCACACCAGGACAGGACTGCTGTTCGATCTCTGGGGCGCACGAGCGTAGTCGATCGCGCGGATGAAGCCCGGCACTTCGCTCATCCGTTCCGCTGGGATGCCGTGGCTCGGATCGGGACGGGACTCGGTGGGCTCGGCCTCGGCCGCGACCGCCGACGTGATGCCGGGCTCGACGCGTATCCGCTGCACCGAAGCGTGTACGAGTTGACGATCGCCGTCGGTGAGCGACACGTGGAGCAACTGTACGCGCCGTCCTTCCCTCTGAACCTGCGTCGTGACGGAGAGGGGGCGCAGGGGAACGGGGTGGAGGAGGTCGAGCGTCAGCCGGGCGACTCGCATGGGTACCGGGGACGGTTCTGCGCCGGCGACATGGGCGATCAGCCCGGCGACCGCACCCCCGTGCGCGTGATCCGGACTCCAAGGGCCCTGGGCCAGGAGCGTCGGTTCGAAGCGGCCTCCGCTCCGCCGAAAGATGGCGTCGTCTGCGGGCACCGAGGTCACGCTTCCAGCGCTATCAGATTGAAGTCAATAAGACAAGTGTCTTGACGATTCAAGTCAAGACACTTGACGAAATGGCAGAAACGGCATAGGACGCGGTCATGAAAGACACCTCGGCGCGGGCCCCCGAGCGTTGGCGTATTCGGGACGGAGTCGTCCCCAAGGGACGCTACATCGATCCGGAATTCCTTGCCCTTGAGTACGAGAGGCTCTTCCCTCGCGTCTGGCAGATGGCGTGCCGACTCGAGGAGATTCCGAATGCCGGAGACTTTTACGAGTACGAGATTGGCGCCGAGTCCATTCTCGTCGTGAATCGCGGCTCGGGGCAGCTGAAGGCGTACTTCAATTCGTGCCCGCATCGGGGAACACGCCTGGCGCGTGGTGAGGGCCAGCTCGAGGAGTTCACTTGCCCGTTTCACGCGTGGCGCTTCGATCTCGACGGTCGTTGTACCTACGTACACGATGTCGCCGACTTTGGGCCGGAGTTCCGGCTGGAGACCGTGGGCCTCGCCGAGTGCCGCGTCGACACGTGGGGTGGTTGGGCGTTCGTGCACATGGATCCGGAGGCCGAGTCGCTTGCGGACTGGCTCGCGCCGCTCCCGGATGCGCTCGGACCGTTCGCGCTCGAGCGCATGCGCTTTCGCTGGCACAAGACGGCGGTGATGCCGGCGAACTGGAAGAGCGTGATCGACGCGTTCATCGAGGGGTACCACACGGGCGGCCGGCATCCGCAGATGATCCGGGCGGCTCGGATGGACCACGGGCCGGCCACGGTCGAGGAGCTGGCAGGGTCGCCTTATACGCCCAGCGAGTCCGTCGGCCGCCACTCCCACTTTACCTACGGGGCGCGTCCCGCCTCGGATGATCGCCCGATGCCGCGCGCCGTAGACGCGAACGATCGCAAGCGCGTGCTTCTCTTGACCGAGTACAACGCCTCCCATCTGCGCGCCCTCGCCAGCGAGAGCGACGTGCGTGCGGCTCGCCGGTTGCAGGACGTGGAGCTCCCCGAGGGCCAGACGGCCTTCGAGGTCTTCGCGCGGCTGCGACGTGAAGAGGCTGAGGCCGACGGGATTTCGTGGCCGACGATCAGCGCAGAGCAATTCGTAGCCGGGCAGGGGAACTGGCACCTGTTTCCTACGATGGTGCTCCTGGTCGAGCCCGGCGGCGCGCTAGGTTACCGGGTTCGTCCAAACGGCAAGGACCCGAATTCGAGCGTCTTCGAGGCGTGGTCGATGGAGCTGTGTCCGGACGATGCTGCGCCGCCCTGTTCGCACGAGCGGTTCGAGCATTGGCAGGATCACGACGATTGGGGTCTCCTCTTGCCGCAGGACTTTGAGAACTTTCCGGACGTGACCGCGGGAATGCACTCGAGGGCGTTTCGCGGCCTTCGCCTCAATCCGAAACAGGAGTCCGGCATCCTGAATGCACACGTCGCCGCGGATGAATTTGTCTTCGGTGACGGGGAGAAGTCATGAGCGATACATCACTCGAGCGCGGGCTGTACCGGACAGTGCGACGCATTCGCTGTTTCGACGACAGAATGCGCGGCGGTATCGCGAAGGGCGAGTTCCTCTGCAGCTACTGGCCGGTCGAAGGGCAGGAGGGCATCTCGGCGGGGGTCGTTGCGGCGCTCGAGCCTGAGGATCAGATGGTGATCACGTATCGCTGCGCGGCGGATGCGATCGCCAAGGGTGTCCGGATGGACGAGCTCGCGGGTGAGCTCCTCGGTCGGTCCATTGGAACCTCGGGAGGCCGGGGCGGGGCGATGGGGATCAGTGCGCCGGACGTCGGCCTCATGGCGACGACGGGTATCGTGGGCTCGGGCGCGCCCATCGGCAACGGGCTGGCACTCGCAGCGCAGCTCGCCGACGACGGTCGCGTCGTAGTCGCTTCGTTCGGCGACGGCGCGACGAGCATCGGCGCGGTGCACGAGGCGATGAACCTGGCGTCGCTGTGGGACCTGCCCATCGTCTTCCTGTGCCACAACAATCTCTTCGGCGAAGGGACGCCGGTCGAGGAATACACGCGCAGCACCCGGCTCTCCGACCGCGCCGCGGGCTATCGCATGCCCGGTGTGACGGTGGACGGCACGGATGCGGTTGCGGTGTACGAAGCCGCTCGCGAGGCGGTGGACCGCGCGCGCTCCGGCGGCGGCCCGACGTTCCTCGAAGCCGTAGCGTTTCGACTGAACGGGCACTACTTCGGCGACCCGTGTGAATATGTGGATCCGGGCGAGCGCGAGGCCGCGCGTGCGAAGGAGCCGGTAGGGCGGATGCGGAAGCGCCTCGAGGAAGCCGGTGTCTCGGCCGCGGAGATCGAGAACATCGATTCTGAAGTCGACGCTGAGGTCGAAGGCGCCTTTGCGGCGGTCGGCGCGAGCGCGGAGCCGTCCGCAGAGGACCTCTACGGCGACATCTACGCCGGCCGCTCTGATCCGGGGTGCCTCGCCTCGACCCCGCGTCCGGCCGCGCCAGTGTTCTCCGGCGAGACGGATGACCTGACGTACGCCGAGGCGATCAACAAGACTCTCGACGACGCTCTGGCGCGTGACGATCGCGTGATCCTTCTGGGCGAAGACATTGCGGACCCGGTAGGCGGGCTCTTCAAGTGCACCGCCGGCTTGTCGACGAAGCACGGTCGGGATCGCGTCCGCCCCACGCCGATCGCCGAGCAGGCCATCATGGGTGCGGCGATCGGGGCGGCCCTCGCGGGCATGCGCCCGGTGCCGGAGCTCATGTTCGTAGACTTCCTGGCCGTCTGCCTCGACCAGATCGCCAACCACGCGGCGAAGATGCGCTACATGTCCGGTGGTCGAGTGCACGTCCCGCTCACGATCCGGACGATGGTGGGCGTCGAGTCGGGGGCGCAGCACTCGCAGTCTCTCGAGGCTTGGCTCCTGCATACGCCCGGCTTGAAGGTCGTCATCCCGAGCACGCCGGCCGACGCCAAGGGGCTCTTGAGTTCATGTTTGGAGGATCCCGATCCGTGCGTCTTCATCGAGAGTCGGCCGATGTTGCTGGCGCGCAAGAGTCGAGAGCCCGTCCCGCGCGGCGACTACCGGGTTCCGCTCGGCCTTGCCTCCGTGAGGCGAGAGGGGTCGGACGTCACGGTGGTCGCTTGGGGCCTCGAGATGCCGTCCGCGTTGGAGGCGGCGGAGGCTCTCCAGGGCGAGGGCGTTTCGGTCGAGGTGATCGATCCGAGGACGCTGGTGCCGTTCGACCTCGAGACGGTCGTCGAGTCGGTCCGCCGCACGAGGCGCCTTGTGGTGGCGCATCGCGCGACCCAGTTCTGCGGGTTCGGCGCCGAGATTGCTGCGCTGGTCACCGAGGCGTGCTTTCGCGACCTCGCCGCGCCGGTGGAGCGCGTCGGCGGCGGCTACGCGCCGGTGCCGCGCGCGGCGAGCTTGGAGACCGTCCACACCCCGCGCGCGTCGACCATCGCGGACGGGGTGCGCCGGGTGTTGGCGAAGTCGTAGGCGACGCTGTTCCGAAGAGGCGGAATGCTTGCCGAGCGAATGCGGGTGCCCTCGTGGGGTACATCTCCGTCTCTCGCATCCGCGATCTCGTTCCTCTACCGATGAGCTGAAATGATCTCTTCGCCGAACCGAGCGATCGCCTCGGTCAGACTACCGAGCGAGCGTCCCGTGATGGCGACATTCACCCAGGTTACGCCGACCATTCGTAGCTCCAACAGAGAATCGCCGTACTCGGCTGGCGACCAGCGGCGCGTGCCCGGCACTCCGCCAGTGAGAGGCGCGAAGAGGACCTCCAAGGGAAGCTTGCGTCCCGCACGCTCTTCCTCGGTGCGCAGGTAGCGGAGCAAACCGCGCAGGTCGTCGAGAGTCTCGAGATGCGCCGACCGGCGACGATCCCCGAGCTTGCGCGGGTTGGGCATTGGCATCCAGCCTTCGCCCCATCGTACGGCGCGACGCCGGGCAAGTCGCGAGTTGCCCCCCACCCAGAAGGGGGGACCGAGGGGCTGCGTTGGCACCGGCTGACATGTGATCTCCACGGCAGAGAATCGGCTCCCCTGAAACGTGACGGGTTCGCCGGTCCAGGCAAGGCGCAGGACCTCCATCGCCTCATCGAAGAGATCGTTTCGCTCGGCGAACTCGACACCCAGCGCTTCGTACTCCTTCTCGAGATACCCCGTCCCGACGCCCAGAGTGAGCCGACCATCCGAGAGTCGATCGAGCGTCGCTACGGTCTTCGCGAGAAGAAGGGGGTTTCGGTACGGCACGACGGTCAGGTTCGTCAGAAGGCGAATGCGCGTTGTCGCGGCTGCCGCGAACGCCAGGCTCACGAAAGGGTCGAGTGCGTCATGTCCTCCGGTCTGACGCCAATCGTCCGGAGGCGCCGGATGCTCCGTCGAGAACACGGCATCGAAACCTGCCGCTTCCGCGGCCACCGCAATCTGACGGATCGCTTCGCCGGAAGTGAACTCCGGGAGTGGCGGTGCCGTAAAGAACGGAAATGCAAGGGCGAACTTCATCTCGAGCTCCTCCCCGCGCGCTCGAAGCCGCGCGGTCGGCTCATCGCCTATCGTCACAGGCTCATTTAGTCAAGTTGCTTGTCTGTATATTCCGATCATGATAGCTTTGTTCGGGACATGGATGATTCGGTTCAGGAGCAGATCGCCGCACTGAGAAAGAGACTCGGTCGCGTCGAGGACGAACTCGCGATTCACCGCCTAATCGTTCGCTACGGTCTCGCGGTCGACGCCGGCGACGCGGAGGCGGCGATGGCATTGTTCACCGAGGACAGCGTGTACGAGGTCGGCGCGGTCGGCACCGGGATCCGGGACGAGACCCGCAAACCTCTGATCATGCGAGGGCGTGCCGCTGTCGGAAAAATGGTGCAGTCCGAAGCACACCAGGCCCTTCTCCCGAATGCCGCACACACGATTGGCCCGGCAGTCGTAACGATGGCCGGAGAGACCGCCAGCGCCACCGGGTACCCGCGGATCTATCTCCGAGAGAACGACGACTTTCGCCTATTCCGAATGGCCGTAAACCATTGGGAGCTCGTGAAGAACGACGAGCGTTGGTGGATTCACCGGCGAACCTCGGTGGCTCTCGGCGAAAGCGATGTCCAGGATCTCATGCGTAAGGCGTTGGAGCGGCCGGTAGACGCGTAGGTTGAAATGACCTTGGTTTGGTCTGGCAGTGGTTCCCGGCGGCGCTTCCGTCGTAGGTTACTTTTCCGTCTTTCCCTTCGTCTTCTCCATGTTCGCATACATGTGGTCGAGCGTGTCCGTGTGACGCGACACGAGTGACAGCATGTCGTTCGACCATTGCTGGTGCACGCGCATGCCCATGAGCTCCCAGGCGCGCTTCACCATGAGCTTGGTGGCCTGCAGGGCCGTGAGAGGCGCTTCGGCGATCTCGCGGGCGATCTCCTCGGTCGTGGCCTCGAGCTCGTCGCGCGGCACGACCTCGTTCACGAGACCCAGTTCGCACGCGACCTTCGCTGTGAGTTTCTTCTTCCGGTAGAGGTACTCCATCGAACGCTTGTAGTTCATGAAGAGCCACGGCTCGATCATGGTCTCGGCACCGGGCAGCCCCATGAGGTGGACGTGTGGCATCTGGAACCACGCGTCCTCCGACGCGATGGTCAGGTCCGGCAGGAGCGCCCAGTAGGAGCCGCCGCCGACGGCATAGCCGTGCACGCGTGCGATCGTTGGCTTGGGGAACTCCCACAGGCGAAGCACCGGATGTAGGAAGAGCTGGGACTGCCCTTGCCATGTCGTGCCGGTGCGGGCGCGGTTCTCGAGAAACTCGGGGTAGTCCCCGGTTGCGAGGTGGCCCCCGCAGAAGCCTTTCCCGTTCGCTCCGATGATGACGACCTTGACGTCGTAGTCGTACTCGCACTCCGACAATGCCTTGTCGAAGGCCCACACCATCTTCTGGTCCTGCACGTTGCCGCGCTCCGGATTGTTGAGAATGATCCGCGCGATCGGACCATCCTTCTCGTAAATCACACAGTCGATCTCGCGTCGTTCCATCGCTTCTCCTCCGTTCGTTCGAGAAGCTTCGTCGGTATCACCCAGTGGGCTATTCAGGCAAGGAACTTGACCAAATGGCTCGCTGCGTGCGACCGGCAATCAGGCTGCTCCGTGACTAGGGGGACGCCCCTAGTCCGCGAAAATCCGTAACGCGCCACAGCACCGGCGATTTCCCGATGATAGTCCTGCCCGGATGCGTACTCTCCTTTCGTCGTGCCTCACCCTGGGTCGGGCCATCGTGATGCCGAGGGCGAGCCTGATCCTCGAGAACGCCGCGCTACGGCAGCAACTCATGGTCGCTTTGCGCTCGAAGCCGGGAGCCAAGCTCAGATCGAATCTTCTGGGTCATTCTCCGCCGCCTCTGGCCGGACTGGGCAGCGACTCTGCTCGTCGTGAAGCCCGCCACGGTGATTGGCTGGCACCGCCGAGGATCCAAGGTGCTGTGGCGATGGAAGTCCAAGCCGGGACGCCCTCGGATTCCCCGGCATCACGTCGGATTTTTCCGCCGCATGTCCGCCGACCACCCCGAGTGCGGCGAGGACAAGATCGTCGAGGAGCTGGCGGCGAAATGTTGAATCCACCATTCCGGGAGTACCGTTCGCCGCTATATGGTCGCACGGAGCGGTCCACCGCATGGCGGCCAGAACTGGCGGACGTTCGTCGGCAACCACGGTGCCGAGCTCTGGGCCTGCGACTTCCTGACCCAGTACACGGCGACGTTCGCCGTCGCCTACGTCTTTGTGATCACCGAGATCTCGTCGCGGTGCATCGTGCACGCGAACGTGACCGCCAGCCCGACCCTCGCCTGGGTCAAGCAGCAGATGCGGGAGGCCACGGCTTGGGCGGATCGCGCCTTTCAGCAGCGCCAATTCACAATGCGTCGTTTCCTGTGCGAGCTGGTTCGACGAAAAACGAAGCTTTTCGCTGAGTCGGCCGGGCAGCCTCTCGTGTGATCGTCGCCCCTGAAAGGAGGGCGGATATGCACAACTGGGAGCGGGACGATGTCCTATACGACATTCAGAAGCGGTTGCCGTGGGCCGTGGTGCTCGACGTTTTCTCGGGCGAGGGGTGGTGGGCCGTAGCGGCGATGAAAGGCGTTCCGGCAGCGCCGGTTCGAGTCAAGTACTTCGTCAAGATAGCGCCGTTGGGCGAGAGGCGGAAACGCCAGCGGCCACGGCTGGCGGTCGCGGTCGAGGACGCGGAGGGCCGCATGGTTGTCTACGACAGGCCGAAGGTTGCGCTGTTCGGATCGATACAGGCCAAGGACGCCGGGCCGTTCCCGAGGGCCGACGGCGAGAGCGAGTCGTCCCAAGAAAGTGGTCGGTGAGGCGTCCGGTACATTGGTAGAATCGAAGTATGAGTGAGCGGCGCAACAAAGTGGGAGCCCCCGAAGAACCGTCTGTCCCGTCTGTTCCGGCCTCCGGGGTCGATGAGACGATGGAGCCCGTCCTGCCTGTGTTTGGCTTGGACCTGCCGAGGCTTCCATCGCTTCAGCGCACACGGGAGGAGCAGGAGTTCCTGTCCAAGGGTCTCGATGGGTTTCCGCGGACAGACGCCAACTGGGCGGAGATAGGTGAGAAGGCGCGGTCCGTGCTCGAGCTCTTCAGCGATCGTGAGACATTCGAGGACGCGCCGTTAGAGGCTGTGCGCATCCTTGGTCTGGGCGCGCTCAGGCCCGGAAGGCTCGAAGATCTAGCCCCCTGGCAGCCGCAACCGGGAAGCGACAGTCTGCTGGATCAGATCCTACGCGATCTCCACAGGGTCCGCGGCTTGGTCTGGGCGGGCGTCGCGCGATGGCAACAGAAGGCGAAGTGGGGCGTCTCTCAAGAGGCGCGTCGGGCAGCGCTGGGTCGGTTGCGGAAGTTCGGCCGCGCGCTCGTGCCCGAAACGAGAGGGCGAGGGAAGGCGACCGGTCCTCCGCCGGAGATCCTCCAGCTCGCCTACCGGCAGCTCCAATTTCGTCTGGCTCTCGCCCGTGAGCTACTCGATGACGGCCGTGGAAAGCGGCGGGTGCCATATCCCAGGATCCAGGAGGTCGCCGAGGAGTGCGGGCTCAATGAGGATTGGATCCGGGAATGGTTGTTCTTCTCAGACCGATGGGAGCGCAAACGCCGCACGTTGACCATGGAGGGGATGGCACGGGAACTCCTCCACCGCATTTCGGGCATGGAACCGGGCAGCATCGAGACCTCGATCTCCCGGGGGCGTCGTGACGACGGTGGCGAAACGGGCGAGTCCTGAGGGACGACGGGACGGAATCAAAGAACGCGTTTTTCGTTGAGTCGGCGCACACGCCTCGAGCCGTATCCTGCTCGCTGAACGATCGCATGGCCCGGCGTCTTGCCGGACTGCGACCCAGCGAAGAGGAGTCGAGACATGGACGACGATCGAAGGCGGGAGGCAAACCGGGCCAACGCGCAGAAGAGCACGGGGCCGCGCACAGCCGCGGGCAAGGCCCGCTCCGCAAGGAACTCCACGCGACACGGGTTGCTGGTGCAACGTGCGCTTCTAGTCGGGGAGAGCGAGAAGGAGCTGAAGGAACTCCGCAAGGGTATGCGCGGTAGTCTCCATCCCGTCGGCGAGCTCGAAGAGGAACTGGTCGAACGGATGATCGCTTCCGTTTGGCGCAAGCGTCGCGGCGAGCGCGTCGAGTTGGGGTTGTGGGATTGGCGGGGAACGGTCTCGGGCGGTCAGAGCACGCTGGCGAACGTCTTCTTCATGGACTCCCAGCACGATCAGTCCCTGCAGAAACTGACGCGCTACATGACGGCCGCGAGTGGAGAGTTCCGTCGCGCCTTTCAGATGCTGAAGGAGGCGCAAGAGGCGCGGAAGGCGCACGGGGAAGACGAGTGGGTGGATGGGGAAGCCGATGAGGTCGAAGTCGGAGAGGAGGGTGAGGACGGGGGCGACGGCCAAGTTGGCAGCGCGAACGTGACCGGCGCGCCGCCGCCGGCCCGGACCCCGGAGGCCCAGGCAACCCAGTTTTCAATGGGGCCGGATTGGGTCACGCGAGCCGAATCCGCTGCGACCAAGCGTGACGTCGCACCGCGGGACCCACTCGGCCTCGCGCGACCGGCTTCGTCACCTCGGCGTTGGGAGCAGATGACCGACGCGGAGCGAGCGCTCTTCTCGGCGCGAAACAACGACCGGGTGATGGCCTTCGACGACATGCTCCAGGAAGCCTTGGGAAACCGGCAGTGGATGGAGCGGTTGGGTTTCCGTGATCTCTTGCGCGTTCATGAGAGTTTCAACGCGACCATGTGGCAGACGATGCGATCGATCGACGAGCTTCTTAAGGACGACGAGCCGCCGGCGGAGGCCAGTGACGGGCATTGAACGGTATTTCGAAACGAACCCACTTGACGCATCGCGTCGGGTGCGGTCCGGCCAGGAACAGTGACCTCGCCCGCACAGCTGTCGATCGTGGCTAGTCATTTCTTTGCTCGCCGGAGCGCCTTGGCGACGGTCTTGTCCGTGACACCCAGTGAGCGCGCTATGGCTGAATCGGAAAGGCCGAGCGTCTTGAGTCGGCCGGCTCGCGCAGCGATGCGTATATAAGGAAAGGGCGAGGACGCGCGGAACATTGGGAAGCCAACGGGGAGTCGTGCCGCGGTTCGAATTGGTTGCGAGCGCGTCCACTTATAGCTCCTTGATTTTTCGAAGTCTTTTTCGGGCTGTGACAGTCTGCTGTGACAGTTTTCCTGTCACAGCCCGAGAGAGGACCGCGCCGACCAGGCTGCCGTCCTCCTGCCGGGCGACCGACCCCTTGTAGTGCTCCCAGATCATCTGCTCGCTCGTGCCGCAGGCCTTCGCCACCCACGAGGGCCGCTCCCCGGAGTCGATGGCCGTCGTGATGAACGTGTCGCGGGCTGCGTACGAGCCTCGCTCGGCGACTCCGATCAGCCGCAGCGTCGGCTTCCAGACCCTCTTGTGGAGCCACTCTTGGGAGATCGGGCGGCCCACGGAGTCGGTGAACACATTCCCCTGCCGCCCTGCGGCTACGCCGCGGCGGCTTGAGCCCGAAAACTGTACCTGGCTCGAGGCTTCACGCTGGCGGCTACCCGGCGACCTGGGCAAATAGGGCGTTGATGTCGGCTACCGCCGACTAGCGGCAGCATGCAATGCCACTGAAGCCCGAACATGCGCTTGGCGACGTGCTGCAGCTCTCTCCTATCGCGCTGCAACTCCGATAGTCCTCCCAGTCACTGTCAGCATTACAGAACTGAATGTCGTTGTCTCTGCACCTGAAGTCGCCAACATCGTCGCAACTGTTTTCGCTGCCGCAACTCGTAGCCGCAAGGAAGAGCCCCGTGGCGACCAGCACTGCTAGCATTTTCATTCGTCGCCCCCCCCCCCCCGCCG